>JAAYWF010000010.1 GCA_012516825.1 Lentimicrobium sp.
CCAATCCTTGTCGAATACTCATCGCCTAATACTAACAAGCCATTGCATTTAGGCCATGTACGCAACATTTTGCTTGGCTATTCAGTTTCCAGGATTTTGGAAGCCAATGGTGAAAAGGTTGTTGAAGTAAACCTGGTAAACGATCGCGGGATACATATCTGTAAGTCAATGTTGGCATGGTCGAAATGGGGTAATGGTGAACAGCCCGCTTCAACAGGCGAAAAGGGCGACCATATGGTTGGCAGATATTACGTTATGTTTGAAAAAAATTATAACGCCGAAGTTTCCAAATTAGTTGAAACTGGAATGGACAGGGAAGAGGCCGAAAAAGAGGCTGCAAGTATCAAAGAGGCTCAGGATTTATTGGTGAAATGGGAAACCGGAGATTCCGAAACCAGAAAAATCTGGAATTTGATGAATGGTTGGGTTTATCAAGGTTTTGATGAAACATACAATAGACTTGGTGTTGATTTCGATAAAATCTACTATGAATCCGACACCTATCTTTTAGGACGAAAGTTAGTTGTGGAGGGGCTAAAATCCAATGTTTTTTATCAAAAAGATGACGGATCGGTTTGGTGTGATATGGCCTCCGTTGGTCTTGATGAAAAGCTACTACTCAGAGCCGATGGCACTTCGGTTTATATTACTCAGGATATTGGTACTGCAAAACTTCGAAAAGATGAGTACGATCCTGCAAAAATGATCTATGTTGTAGGGAATGAGCAAAACTACCATTTCGATATTTTGAAAAAGATTTTGAAAATACTTGGAATGGAGTGGTGGGATATAGTCCTTCATCTCTCTTATGGAATGGTGGAGCTGCCACACGGCAGGATGAAATCGCGAGAGGGAACGGTGGTGGATGCCGACGATCTGCTTGACGAAATGTACCAAACAGCTAAAAAACTCACCGAGGAATTGGGTAAAACAGAAAATTTTGCCGATGATGAAAAAGAGGCTCTTTACAACATGATAGGCCTTGGGGCTTTGAAATATTATATCCTGAAGGTTGATCCAAAGAAAAATATGCTTTTCAACCCCGAAGAATCTATTGATTTCAACGGCAATACCGGCCCATTTATCCAGTACACACATGCCCGAATCCGTTCGTTATTCCGTAAAGCCGAAGAAAGTGAATTAGACTTAAAAGATATCACCTCTATAATTCCAGAGCTCAAATTAAAACCGCTTACTAAAGAAGTAAATCTTTTAAAAATATTACACCAGTTTCCTGAATTGATAAATGAAGCTGGACAGAATTACAGCCCTGCTTTAGTAGCCAATTACGCCTACGAGTTAGCAAAAATGTTTAATCAGTTCTATCAGGATACGCCAATTTTACGGGAAGAAGATAGAAACCTGGCAGTTTTTCGCCTTAAACTGGCGGGCTTCGTTGGTAATGTAATCAAAAAAGCT
Organism: Lentimicrobium sp.; assembly: GCA_012516825.1. Taxonomy (GTDB): domain Bacteria; phylum Bacteroidota; class Bacteroidia; order Bacteroidales; family 4484-276; genus RZYY01. The sequence continues at coordinate 1,420 of JAAYWF010000010.1, forward strand.
ATGGAATTACTTGGGATAGAGGTACCGGAAAGGATGTAATAAATCCGGGCCGGAAAATAAAAGTCATTTTCAAAGCATGTATCCACTGCATCAGTAGGCAAAAAATTTAAAGAGAAGATTTGCAGCGTTTGGAGTGTAATTTATTGTTGAGAAGTTGTCTTGCTAAAGCGCTGTTGTTTCAAAACCTCGATTACATCATTGAAAAAAATTTATCAGTAAATTCGGCTGTATAACTTTTATGCCTTTTCCAGCACAAATTTTTTATTTTTGCGCATCTAACTCAATTAATGGATGAAACTTCGTTTTTCACTCTTTTTACCGGTTTTAGTTTTTATCACAACTGAATTAAGTTCACAAAACAATACTTTAACTTATCATTGGGATTCCTCTTATGAATTTCAGGATTTTGAAATCGAAATAAATCACTTAAAAGCCGATCTCACCATTAATCCTTATGATACCCTTGTTGCCGGCGAAGCCGAATTCAGTTTTAAAATTTTAAGGGAACACATTGATTCGTTAGTATTTAACGCCAATGAGCTGAATATTGAATGGATAACGATTGATGGCCACAAAGCGGAGTTTAGAATGTATGGTAATCGTGTTTTTATTTATCCTGATCGTGATCTCGAATGGCAAACATCACATAAAATCTTGTTCAAATATTCATCTAAACCCTCCGAAGGCCTCTATTTTATTGGCTGGAACGACCCTCAACAAATAAAACGAAAACAAATTTGGGCTCATAGGCCGAATAATTGGCTACCCTACGCTCCTGCGATTCTTTCGATGGAAATGGCATTTACCGTACCTGATGATTTAAAGGTTTTTGCGAATGGTGTCAGGCAGAATGTGGTTACAAATAAAAACAACACTAAAACCTGGTATTATCAAATGAAGCGCCCACACCCGTTTTTCTCTACTTGCCTTGTGATTGGTGATTATCAGTTTAAAAGTATGAAAACACAACGTGGGCTACCTTTGGAACTGTGGTATTACCCTGATTGGGAAGATCATTTTGAGGCCACTTATAAATATCAAGTTGATATGTTTGACTTTTTTGAGAAAAAGTTTGGCTTTGAATACCCTTATGAGCTTTACCGCCAAGCCCCTGTGATTGATTATATGTACGGCGCAATGGAAACTACTACAGCTACCGTCTTTGGCGATTATCTTATGGTGGACGAGCATGGATTTTTAGGAAGAAACTTTGTTAATGTAAATGCTCATGAGCTGGCACATCAATGGTTTGGCAATTACGTGTCGCATTTAAAACTGAAAGATGTCTGGCTTACTGAGAGTTTTGCAACATATTGGGCAAAAAAGTTTGAACAATCAGTGTTTGGTGAAGATTACTATCAATGGGAGCGTCACAAGGAATTAGAAAATACTTACAAAGCCGCCAGATTGAATAACTATCCAATCGGCCATAGTCGTGGTGGACGGGAGCGCTGGTATTCAAAAGGTTCGTTAGTACTCGATATGCTAAGAGATATTCTTGGAGATGAAGAGTTCGGTGCTACCATGAAATTCTATCTTGAAGAACATCCTTACCAGATAGCTGAAACCAATGATCTGTTACAGGCTATTCGAAAAACAACAGGACGCTCATTGGAATGGTTTTTCGAAGAATGGATATATAGAGGCGGCGAGCCCCTTTATGAAGTTAAGTACGAAACTATCTCCAAGAGCTCGGGCAAATCGGAAACACGAATCAGAATTGATCAGGTACATCAGCAGGATGCATTGACAGGCCTTTTTAAAATGCCCATAACCTTTGATGTTTATTACACCGACAATACCAAAACATCTAAATCACAATGGATTGAAAAAACAACTGAATATATTTCAATCCCTAATCCCGAAAACAAACAAGTCTCTTTCATTATTTTTGATCCCAATCGGAAAGTGGTCAAAAATGTTACCTTTAAAAGGAGTTTTGAGGAGTTGAGCAATCAGGCTCTCCACGCTGAAAATATGATAGACAGATACGACGCCTTACTGGAACTACGCAAGATTCAGGTAGATAAAAAAAGAGATGTCCTTCAAAAGATGTTTGCAAAAGAAACCTTCCATTTAACCAAAAGCGAGATCATTGCGCAGCTTGCAACGCAATGGGATGATGAAATTGAAAAACTCATCCGTGATGCTATTTTTGATGATGATGACAAGGTCAGACTTGCTGTTTTAGAGAACGTAAGGCTTGTTCCTGCATCGTTGCGTGAATCATACGAAACACTATTGAATGATAAATCACACTTAAACACCGAATTGGCTTTAGAAAATCTTTGTTATTCCTTCCCTGAAAGATACGGCCATTACCTTGATGTTACAAGTAACAAAAAAGGGTGGCGAGGCATAAATATCAGGATAAAATGGTTAGAAACCGCAATAGAAAAGGGTGGGGAAGCTTATATTACTGAGCTTACGAATTATACTTCGTCCAGCTATGAATTTGAAACCAGAATCAATGCAATGAATGCCTGCCGCAGATTAAACTTGTTTGACGAAATCGTTTGTAAAAATATGATAGAAGGTTTTTTTCATTGGAACTTTAAAATCAGAGATGCTGCCCGCGAAAATCTTGACTATTTCATTCAGCAAAATGACTTTCAACAAATCATCCATCAAATGATTTTTTCAGGTTTGTTTAACGATGAACAAAAAAAACGCTTGTCGGGTTATTTTCAGTGATTGATATCAATAATAGATGTTAAAACAAATACTCATTATTAAATAAAACACTATCAAGCATGAAGTCCTTATTAGTTACAATTTTAGCTTTATTCTCATTCACTTGTCTATATTCTCAAATTTATCCAGACAAATATTTTATCGCTTTTACTGATAAAAACAACTCGCCTTATTCTATTGAGAATCCACAGGAATATCTTTCAGCAAGAGCGATTGAGCGGAGATCAAGATATAATATACCCATTGATATTCATGATCTACCGGTAAATCCACAATATATTGAAGCTGTTGCCGACATTGGCGTACAGGTTATCAATCCGACCAAATGGTTGAATGGGATTACAATTTATACTAACGACCCTTCTTTACTGTCGGAAATTGAAGCGTTCCCATTTGTGAAGTCCGTAAGAAAAGCGCGACAAGCTACACAAGCTCATCCAAAAACTGATTTTGATGATGACATTTCTTTATTTAAGCCTTCATGGGAAAATGAGACTATTATTGATTTTTCTAATAGGACAAAAGCTACTGGAAAGAGTACTTCACTTCAATATGGCCTTGGTTACAACCAAATTAATCAGATCAATGGTATTCCTCTCCACGACGACGGTTTTCAAGGGCAAGGGATGGTCATTGCAGTGTTAGATGCAGGTTTTTCTTATGCCAATCAGTTGAACGCCTTTGATTCACTTTATATGAACGGCCTTATTTATGGTACAAGGGATATTGTTAGCGGTGGAACAAACGTTTATCAAGGCAGTTTTCATGGCACCGGAGTTCTTTCTACAATGGGTGCAAACCTCCCGGGAGAGCTTATCGGAACGGCTCCCAAAGCCGGATATTACCTTATTCGTACTGAAGATACCGGATCGGAATACCTTATCGAAGAGTACAACTGGGCTTCTGGAGCTGAATTTGCTGATAGTACCGGTGCTGATATTATAAACTCATCCCTCGGATATGTTGATTTTGACGATCCTAACCAAAACCACATTTATCAGGATATGGATGGTAATACTGCCCCTGCAACTATTGCTGCCGATCGTGCTATGAGCCGCGGAATGATAGTAGTAAACAGCGCTGGAAATTCTGGCAATTACACTTCATGGCCATGGATTGGCGCTCCTGCTGACGGCGACAGCGTCTTTACCATAGGAGCAGTAGATGCAAACGGTATCATAGCAGGGTTTAGCTCTATTGGCCCTACTGCAGACGGAAGACTAAAGCCAAACGTAGTAGCACAAGGAGCCGCAACAGTGATCGCCTCCTCAAATGGCGGAACGACAACCTCAAACGGGACATCATTTTCATCTCCGATAATTGCAGGAATGACCGCGTGCCTGTGGCAGATAAACCAAGAATTGGCTAATATGAGTATTCTTGAGGCAATTCAGCAATCAGGAAGCTATTATAATAACCCAAATTATCAATACGGAAACGGAATACCAGATTATAATCAAGCAAGAATGGTGCTTTCAGCTCAAAATAAAGGCATTGCTCTAACTCCAGAAAGTATAAAGGTTATACCTAATCCGTTTTTCGATAAAATCGGAATACTCTTTAACGCAATAGATTCCCAGTTGGTTACGATCAGGATGTTCGATATTACAGGGCGGTTGATAGTATCCGGAAAATTTGACGTTCAACGTGTGGGGCTAAATTATCTCGAACTAACACAATTGGATTTTATCAAACCGGGTATTTATACATTAACTGTTATAGCAGGAGAGAAGAGGCTAAATTCACAAAAAATAGTAAAGGTAAAAGATTAGTTGTTACATAGTACCGCCGTTCCAACCCCACAAATTTGGTGGCACATCGGTAAATTCGATAAAAATCCTCGACTGGATGACACCTGTTTTGGAAGAAAGGAAATCCATAATTTTACGTGAAATCTCCCCAGTCTTCTCTGTTGGTAGTCCTATACTTTTCAGTTCGACATAAAGCGCTGGCTCATCCGATGTTGAAAAAATGAAGTTTGGATTAAAGGTAAAAATTACCATTACATATTTTTCTGTTTTTCCTAAAATCCGGGCGATCTCTTTTGACGATTGACCTATGAAAGCATTTTTGTCAGCAATATCAGTGTTTGAAATGATTTTTAACAATGGCATATCCTCTATTTTAAATTGTTAATTACATTTATCGAGTAGCTCGTTAAGATTTTCGCGACCATAGTTTTCAGCCAATAGCCAGTCGTCGCAAGAGTTGTTACGATCGCCTAAATAAAACCAACACTGCCCCCGATTATAATATGCATCAGCATAATCATTCTTAAGATCAATGGCTTTCGAATAATATTCTATAGCCGTATTAAAGTCTTGTTTATTTTGATACATAGCTCCGATGTAAAACCAAGCTTCAGGATTTTTTGGATTCAACTTTGCTGATTTCTGAAATATCTCCATGGCCTCTTCAAATTCGGCTGCATAAAGTTTCTGAATGCCATCTCTGATCAGCTTACTTGACCTATCCTCCTTGTTGTTGCATGAAGTGAGAAGAAATACAATAGCGAAAAGTGTAAAAAAATAACGCATTACTTTGAGGTATTATATATAATTCATTACTTATTGAAGCTGTTGTCTTAGCGCAAGTTGATATTCACGAACGTAACGTTGATGTTGATTATAATTTGTTGAAAAACGGTGATACCCAGAAAAATCAGAACTGGCGACAAAGAACATATATTGATGCTTTTCGGGTTTAAGCGTGGCATCAATACTGCTGATTGACGGGAAGCAGATCGGGCCTGGCGGTAATCCACTGTAAACATAAGTATTGTAAGGATTATCCAATTGTGTGTGCACCCAAAGTACACGATTCAAGATATTACCGGTTTCGCGATAAACAGCGTAAACTGTAGTAGGATCGGCTTGTAGCTTCCAACCACGTTTAAGACGATTTAGATAAACCCCTGCAATACGTTCCTTTTCATCATTTTTATTTGTTTCTTTCTCCACAATTGAAGCAATAATTGTTATTTCCAATGGAGATAGATTAAGCAACTCAGCCCTCAGTTTTCTTTCGTTAGTCCAGAATTTATCATATTCTTCTTTCATACGTTTGAAAAAACTATCGGCGGTAGTGTTCCAGTAAAACTCATAAGTGTTAGGAATAAAGATGATAGGCGCAGTCTCTTTTGTCAATCCATAACTGGCTAAATACTTTTCGTTATTAAATAATCTGATTATCGCAATCGAATCTGCTTCTATCTGCTTGGATATTGAGCCGGCAAGTTGAGGAGGAAAGGTGATATTGTTAAAAGTAACATTTAAGGGTTTTTGCCTGCCCGATTTAAGCATGTTGATCAGATCGTTGTTACTCATACCATCAAGAATTTCGTACCTACCCGGATGAACATGAGCATCAAGCTTTTTATGTAGCGCCATCCATCTGAAAAACTGAATATTTTTAATATACCCGGTTGATTCAATGGAATCAAGCATATCGGCGTAAGTGGCTCCAGTAGGAATAAACAGATAACCCGGCTTGTTGTCGGGAAGCTTTATGTTATCGGAAAGCACTATTTTATATAAAAAAAAGCCAGCGCCTATTATTATCAAGAAAACAAAGGCTAAAACACCAATGAAAATTTTCGTTCTTGTTCTCATGTTAAATATCAAAGATTAATTAATTGATACATGTCTTCATCCATCCATTGATTTTGTATTAACAACCAACTTCTCTTTGTCCCAATAAGTGTAAATCCTTTTTTTTCAAAAAGAATTTTGCTTTGCACATTATCTGGAGAAATGTTACAATATACTTGCCTGAGCATCAATGTATTAAAACAATAATCTATAACCAGATCAAGCGCCTCAGATGCTTTACCTTTCCCTCTTTCATTTGCTTCGAGATAGATACCTATCCCTGCCCGCCGATGAATTGGCTCATAATCGAAAAGATCAATAGTGCCAATTGCTTTTTCATCAGAAAGGTTGACTATCATAAACCTCACCTGACGCGTTTCAAAAATTTCTAAACCTGCATTAAGGATATACTGTTCAATCGCAAACCTGGACAGTGGAGCATTAGTATTGCTTAAACGCCAGATAGAAAGATCGTTTTCCAAATTATAAAGCATATCAACATCGGACATTTCCGGCGCTCTGAGTAGTATTTCTTTGCCCTTGATCATGGTAATCAAAATATGGTAGCTTTTGTTGTTTTATAAATTAATACCCCCTTTAAATACCATAACTGCAGGCCCTTCAAGCCAAATATTTGTAAACTTTTGCTCTCTCTTTTCATAATGAACTTTTAATGTACCACCACACATTTCAATTTTAACAGGCGAATTTCGAATGAGGTTTTGATCCACAGCAGATATGGCAATAGCAACAGCCCCAGTTCCACATGCTAACGTTTCATTTTCAACGCCCCTTTCATAAGTACGGCTAATTATTTTATTATTTTCAATTTGAGCAAAATTAACATTTACACCGTCAGCGCCCCATTTTGGAAACAACCTGAGTTCTTTTCCGATTTTAAAAACGTCAATTTTGTTAATGTAATTGGTAAAAACAACTAAATGAGGTGAACCGGTATCGAGATAAAATCCTTCGTCGTAAGGTAAAACAGTACTCACGTCATTCATTTTTAGGTTAACTAAATAGGAATCTTTATCTCTTTTTAAAATAATTGCTTCATGATATCCATCAATAGCATTAAAAATAAAATGATCATTACAGAGGCCTAAGGATTGTGCAAAAGCTACAAAACATCGTCCGCCGTTACCACACATTGAGGCCTCTTTGCCGTCGGAATTAAAATATCGCATCATGTAACCCGACAAACTATCATCCTCAAGCAGTATAAGCCCGTCAGCGCCAACTCCGAGGTGTCTCCGGCAGAGATTTTTAATGATTTTTTTGTCAGGATTAAAAACCTTAGACCGATTATCAATAAGGATGAAGTCGTTTCCGGCGCCATGATATTTGTAAAACTCAACCACTTTCTTGCTTTTATTTTGATACAAAACTAATAATTCTTGCGTTTAAGCAAGTTGTAACCAAAATATTGGATTAATAACTTTTAACTTTGGTTTATATAAATTCGACTCACTAAAAACGTTAAGAAGATATACATTTTTTAACCAATTGAGGAAGGAAAAAGAGGATTACCTTTATGTGTTCTGGTGGGAATTGGCTTGAAAATTGATATTAACGGAAAAATTAAGAAAAGATCATTATTATGAAAAAGTTTGCATCATTAGTTTTGGTTGCCTTACTTGGCGGATTAATTTCAGTTGGTGTTTACAGAGTTTTCGATAAGAAAACAGATGAATCTTCTGTTTATCCAATAGCTCAGCAAGCTCCTTCGCAGGTTTATAATACGAGTTATTTACCAACGTATGCAGTACCTGAAAATGTCCCCGATTTTGTTGATGCTGCCGATCTGACAGTTCATGCTGTCGTTCACATTAAAACTGAGGTGAGTCGAAGGAATTCTATTTATGACGAGTTTTTCTATGAATTTTTTGGCATGCCCCTCAAGCCCAGTCAACCGCTTGTTGCTACCGGTTCGGGTGTAATAATCACCAATGACGGCTATATCGTTACCAACAATCACGTTGTACAAAATGCAGTAAGATTAGAAGTTACACTTAACGACAAAAGGTCGTTTGATGCAAAAATCATTGGAGCCGATCCTACCACCGATCTCGCACTGATTAAAATTGAAGCAACCGGCTTGTCATATCTTTCATACGGCGATTCGGATGCTTTGCGAGTAGGAGAGTGGGTGCTGGCTGTTGGTAATCCTTTTAATCTTACATCCACAGTTACGGCAGGTATTGTAAGCGCCAAAGCACGAGAAATTAACATCTTGGGAGCTGCCGGAGCAATAGAATCATTTATTCAAACAGACGCTCCTATAAACCCCGGTAACAGTGGGGGTGCGTTAGTAAACACACGTGGCGAATTAGTAGGCATCAATGCTGCGATTGCTTCAAACACAGGCAGCTATGCCGGTTACTCATTCGCTATACCAGTAAATATTGTAAAAAAAGTGGTAAATGATTTTATCAACTTTGGTGAAATACAAAGAGCATATATTGGTGTGTCAATCCGTGATATTGACAGCCATTTTGCACAGGAATTAGGACTTGATGCGCCTCAGGGCGTTTATGTGGTTTCGGTCGTGGAACACAGTTCAGCCGATGATGCTAATATAAAAGCTGAAGATATCATACTTGAAATTGATAACAAGCCTATTAATTCAGTCTCAAGATTACTTGAAACTATTGGTCAGCGAAACCCGGGCGATAAAATTCAGGTAAAAATATTACGAAACAAAAAAGTAATTAATAAAGAGCTTCTGCTTAAAAACAGAGACAATACCACTGATATGGTTGCAAAAAAGGATTCAAAAGAGATAGACATTTTAGGCGCCACCTTCGAAAGGGTTAAAGATGATGAACTAAGCAGACTTGGGATTGACAACGGAGTTATGGTTAAAAAAATCAGAAGAGGCGAACTAATGAACAAAGGCGTTAGGGAAGGGTTTATTATTACACACATAGATAAAGCGCCTGTGGTTACTACAGATGACATTATTAGATTACTTAATGGCAAACGCGGTGGCGTACTGCTCGAAGGTATCTATCCTAATGGCAAGCGATCTTATTATGCCATAGGTCTTTAAAAAAGTTTGAATAGGAAAATATTCTTCTTAATTTCAAGAAATTTTTATCCATCCGGAAACATAAGGCCGGATGGTTTGTTCTATTTTAAGAATTAAGATTATTTGAATACAATATTTTGTTGTCGCTAATAGTTATTTCAAGCGATAATAATTGGTTATAAACTAAATAAGAAAACAATAGAAAACAATTTTACTAACAAAACAAGGACGGTTTAATGAGACAGTTAAAGATTACGAAGTCTATTACTAATCGCGAAACGGCTTCGCTTGATAAGTATCTTCAGGATATAGGACGAGAAGAGCTTATCACAGCCGAAGAGGAGGTTTTGCTTGCGCAACGTATCAAGCAGGGCGATCAGTCAGCTCTTGAGAAGCTGACAAAAGCTAACCTGCGTTTTGTCGTTTCTGTTGCAAAGCAATATCAAAATCAAGGGCTTAGCCTTCCCGACCTTATTAATGAAGGGAATCTTGGCTTGATTAAAGCTGCCCAGCGATTTGATGAAACACGAGGCTTTAAATTTATCTCTTATGCTGTTTGGTGGATCAGACAATCTATCCTTCAGGCGCTTGCAGAACAGTCGAGGATAGTAAGATTACCTCTTAATCAGGTAGGTTCACTTAATAGGATTAGAAAAGAATCTTCGAAGCTTGAGCAAAAATTTGAAAGACCTCCTTCAACCGATGAGATTGCAGAATCTCTCGACCTGCCGGAAACGAAAGTGGAGAGCGTGCTTAAAATAACCACTCGCACTGTGTCAATGGATGCTCCGCTTACTCAAGACGAAGACATGAGCCTATTGGATGTGTATGTATCAGATGACAATCCTACAACCGACAGAGAGCTGATGAAAGAATCGCTGGCACGTGAAATACAACGATCGTTGGCCACGCTGACCAAGAAAGAGCGAGACGTTATCAATCTCTACTATGGAATAGGAATGAATCATGGGCTTACACTTGACGAAATTGCCATGAAATTTGATCTGACGCGCGAGCGTGTACGACAAATAAAAGAGAAAGCTATTCGAAGGCTGAAACATACCTCGAGAAGCAAACTGCTCAAAGCCTATTTAGGGCAGTAATAATTAATTAAATTAATATATAGTAAATTGAGACCCGGTAAAACGCCGGGTCTTGTTTTTATTCTCAATAGAAAACCTTTTTTTAAGCTGAGATAATTTTGGAAGAGCTTACTGACCTAAAAAAAACTCTAATTTTTTTTCAAAAACCTGTAACAAAATAAAAAAAATGTTGTCCTATTAGATTGAAATTGATTTCAATTAAAAAATTATCACTTTGAAACAAATTAAACTAAACAAAGATGAAAAACCTAAAAACAGTTTTAAAAGCAATTTTTCCGGCATTGATAGTATTCTTTTTCGGACAGCAGGTTTCTGGTCAGATTTTCGGTACAGTTGGTAGCAAAAACGTAATAACACAGGAAAGGCAACTTCCTGATTTTAACAGTATCAGGATTAAAGGAACAACTGATGTGGTTATCAGGCAAGGCGACAAAACTGCGGTGGTTGTTAAAGCTGATGATAACCTAATTAAAAATATCATCACAAAAGTACAAGGGGATTTTTTAGATGTTACTGCAGAAGGAAGCATACGATCTTATAAAAAATTTGAGGTATTGGTTACCATTAATCGTCTTGAGGCAATTGAGGTTTATGGCTGTGGTGATGTTGAATCAGAGGGAATCATCAGCGGACACGAACTTAGTATTTTAGTTAATGGTTCAGGTGATGTTGAATTGGATCTTGATTTTAAAAAGTTGACAGCTAATATTAACGGCTCAGGCGACATCGAAGTCTCAGGAATAAATGGCGATCTTGACGCAAACATTAATGGCTCTGGCGATTTTGAGGCCTCCTCAGTGCGTTTAAATGATTGTAAAATAAGTGTTAAGGGGGCAGGCAATGTAAAAATGCAAGGATCAGCAGCAATAGTTATGTTAAATTTGGCTGCCTCAGGACGTATTGAACTACAACGACTAATTTCTGAGGATGTAAGTGTTCAAAGCAGTGGCTCGGGTAATGTATATGTTAACGTAAATGGAAGCCTCAATGCAAGACTTTCAGGATCAGGAAATTTGAAATATTTGGGAAATCCAGTAAGTGTTGATGTACTATCAACAGGTTCAGGATCAGTTTATAAGTAATAATGCCGACAGGAAATTCAAAAGCGGCAATCTTTTGATGATTAATAAAAGTTTTGCTTTAAAAAAAATTGCATTCCCTGCAGTAGTCCATTATCGTCTCAAGTAATCCACTGCAACAAAGTAGGGGTTTTTATAGTCGGGCTGCCTCACAAGTTCAAAGTCATTAGTGGTAAATGGGTTTTTGTTTTGAATAAAATCAAAATGGAGCCGGGTTCTTTTTTGGGGGTCTCCGTATATCCATGTTTCTATTTCGCTTTTTTTAAAAACTTCTGTTGGAGCTCCAAAGATCATATAAATCATTCCTCGATCAGTTTTCCATCCCTCTTTGTATGAGGTAAAGAATAGATTGGCGTCTTTTACAAGATCATAATAATTTTCGAGTAGTTGAAAGCCACGCCTTTCGTTCCCAGCCACCTCAATCCAGAATTTTTCCACAATCGTTTGCGGCTCTTTTGATGCTGCCAACATCGCATATTCGGGATCGGTAGTTATATAACGCATCGGGCCGGGCATCAGCTCGCTCTCTTTTATTTCAGGATAATCGTCGTGAAATCTAAAAATTGTGAAGCCATCCTTGGTCATACTATCGCTTCTGAAATGAAAAAAACCTTCACGGCCATATTGCAAATAATCTGTTATACCATCATTAATTTCTAAAATGTACTTCTCCTTCGGCTTTAATTGATAAACAGGTGAATGCGATAGTGAAAAAGGAGTTCGTGCGGCAGGAAAAACATCATCGTAGTAATCTACAAATAACTTGGTGAGGTTGGTTTTTGGAGTTATGATACGAAATTTTGTTTTCCAACTGACCCACTCCTCGAAAATCACCTCATCTTGTTGATCAACTAATAGGAAATGTTGACTATTATTGGCATCTTTTCGATTTATTTCTTGAGAATAATAGCTGTCAATCCCTCTGTTACTATCGCTAAATTTAATCTCAACAACATAATTATTATCAGGCAATGTTTTTATTGGAAAGTTGTAAACGAGTGACAAATCATTCTGGAAGTATAGCGAATCGAACATTTTAAATGTGCTGCTATCAACTATTGCCGCAGATTCATAACTACTAAATAATCTGTAGCTAATCGAATAATCAGCTCGATAATATGAACGTCCCATTTTTAACACGTAATGAAGACTTGATGGCTTGTAGCGAACATAAACTCTCGAATTGCTGTCGGACTCATGGAATATTTTTAAGCCAGTTATCAAAGGCTTTTCAGCGTGGTTATAGAGGTGAGCAAAATTGATTATCGAAAATTTGTTTTTTACCGAACAACCGTGGCCGATTAAGAGTAAGATGACAAAAAGTATTGCATCCAACATTTTGAAGCGTCGAGTAGGCATGGTTCTTTATTTAATTTGGCAGTAAAGGTAATAACAATCTTGGATTTTTCGGATTTGATGAAAAATGTCCTTTAGTATTAATAAATTTAATACATTTACACTTTCATAAAAATGCCGGAATTATGAAAACGGGGAACATTTTTCATAAACTGTTTTTTAATGGACTGGTTTTATTATCAGCCCTTTGCGTTAATGCCCAGTATTATGAATATAAGCCGATCGAGAATTTTGGAGGGAAAAGTCAGTTGCACGAATTTTTGTCGTCAGAAATGGTCTATCCTGCTAAAGCTCTTTCTGAAAAAGTTGAAGGTAGAGTAGTAATTCATTTTGGAGTGAACAAAATGGGTGAGGTAACTTATTCTGATATTCAACAATCTGTCAGTGATGATCTTGATGCGGAGGCATTGCGTTTGTTCCGCTACTTTTTGTGGGAGCCGGCCGCCTATCGGTCAACGCCAGTGGATGATGAAGCTGTGATGGAAGTTGACTTCAAGATAAAAAAATATCAACGTAATGTAAAAAAGCGTGGTTATGATCAGATTATCTATCCCTATAGCCTTGTTGATAGTTCATTTACGATTTTCAAACCTGCACAACTCACCAGGCCGCCTCGCCCGATTTTCGAAAAACAAGGGATGAGGTTTGCGGATTTCATTCAGCAAAACATGGTTTATCCCTCTGTAGCGCTAAAGCAGAGTATCTCAGGTATGGTAGAGATGTTTTTTGTGGTTGAACCGACAGGAAGAGTTTCCAATATCAAGTTGCTGAAAAGTGTTAGCGGTGGATGTAATGAGGAGGCTGTAAGACTGCTTAAAATGCTTTCCTGGGCACCAGGTATCCATGGCGAAAAGGCCGTTCGTACCGAAATGATCATGCAAATAAGATTTAATCTTGCCGACTTTCAGGAGATGCGATATATCCCGCCAAGTAATAACAACCAGTTTTGATTAGAATGAAAAAGATTGGTTTGTTATCCGACACACATGGGACATGGCCAAAGGAGGCTCCCAATTTTTTTAGCCCATGCGATGAGGTTTGGCATGTAGGCGATATCGGCAATATATTGCTTTTAGATGAAATAGAGAGCTACAAACCCCTCAGGGCTGTTTACGGAAATATTGATAATCATGAAATACGACTTAGATTTCCTGAAATTAATGTTTTTACCATTGAACAGGTTAAAGTTGTGATGATGCACATCGGAGGCTATCCCGGTCATTACGAAAAAAAAGCAAGAGCAGCCATAACCACTCATCGCCCCAATCTATTCATCTCCGGTCATTCACATATTCTGAGGATTATTTTTGATTCTTTTTATAATCTTTTACATATAAATCCTGGAGCTGCCGGAAATTTCGGATTCCATACATTGGTAACTTTAGTCAGGTTTGATATAAATGGAGATAAAATTGAAAATCTTGAGATTTTTGAAAAAGATAGAGCTGGTAGAAAAGAGATATAATTATTTGATTTGCAAATTTTTATAAGTAAAGATGTAATCACATTAAATTATCGCTTTTAGCGCCAGGGTTTACCGCATTTTGATCAATACATTTTTAAATAGTGTAATAAGATTTACCTCTGCATCAGCCGCTGTTTTCAGTATGTCGTCAATATCAATCGGTTCCAAATTATCAGGATCGCATTCATCGGTAATCACTGATATTGCAGCAACAGGTAGGTTTGCATGCTTACATGCTATCACTTCAGGAATAGTTGACATGCCCACAACGTCAGTTCCAATAAATCGTAAATAACGGTATTCGGCGCGGGTTTCGAGCGATGAGCCGCAAACGGCAGTATAAATACCCCGATGCAAAGTAATTTGTTCTTGAGCAGCAACCTTCAGAAACAAATCGTTAAGCTCCGACGAATAAGCATCACTCATATCAACAAATCGAGGTCCTATACTGTCGTCATTTCTGCCAATTAAAGGGCTGTCCCAAAACAGATTAATGTGATCCACAATCAACATCAAATCACCTTTTTTGAAGTCAGGGTTTACAGTTCCTCCGGCATTTGAAACAAAGAGCCATTTAACCTTTAATGCTTTCATAATCTGTATAGGAAAGGTTATCTGTTTCATATTGTAACCTTCGTAATAATGAAATCTGCCCTGCATGACTAATACTTTTTTATTGCAAAGATTACCATAGATCAATTTCCCTTTATGGAACTCTACCGTTGAAACCGGGAAATGAGGGATATCGCCATAATTAACTATCTTTTCAATCTCGATAAAATCAACCAATCCCCCGAGCCCTGTTCCGAGTATTATGGCTATTTCCGGTTTATCTATTCCTAAGCTGTGCAAATAGTCAATAGTCTGTTTGGTTTCGCCTTTCATAATCTCTTTTCGTTTTATTAATCTTTTGTTGGCAAAATAATACAATAAAGACATTTGCATAAAAAAAATGTGATAAAGAAACTAAAAAAGATATTTTTGTAGAATATATGAAATATCAAAATAATGGAAACTATTATCTCCTTAAAGGCTATGGGCAGTCAGGTAAGGCGTGATATCTTAAGGATGGTTCACGGCGCTAAATCAGGTCATCCGGGCGGTTCGCTTGGTTGTGTTGAACTATTAGTTGCGCTTTACTTCGATATTATGAATCATGATCCGGACACTTTTGAAATGAGTGGGTTAGGGCAAGATGTCTTTTTGCTATCAAACGGACACATTTCTCCGGCATGGTATAGCGTTTTGGCCAGAAGCGGCTATTTCGACATTGCCGAACTGGCTACTTTCCGTAAGCTAAACTCTCGTCTGCAAGGTCATCCGGCTACCCATGAAGGAGTGCCGGGTGTGCGATTTGCCTCCGGATCGCTGGGGCAAGGACTCTCTTGTGCTATTGGGGTGGCGTTGGGCAAGCAGCTGGATGAGGATGAGAATTTAGTTTTTGTTCTTATGGGAGATGGCGAAGTTCAGGAAGGACAAGTGTGGGAAGCAGCCATGTTTGCCGGAAGTAAAAATGTGGATAACCTCATAGCTATTATTGATTTCAATCGCAAACAGATTGATGGATCAACCGATGACGTCATGCCGCTTGGTGATCTGAAGAGTAAATGGGAAACTTTTGGCTGGAAAGTGCTTGAAATGAAAGGTAATGACCTGGAAGAGGTTATTGATGTTTTGAGGCTTGCAACATTAGAGACAGGTAAAGATCAGCCGGTAATGATACTTATGCATACTGAAATGGGGTTTGGAGTGGATTTTATGATGGGAACACACAAATGGCATGGAGTAGCCCCTAACGATGAACAGCTTCAATTAGCCTTAGCACAACTCAACGAAACAATTGGTGACTATTAAATTTCGAAAAATGGAAAATTTATCAAATTTGAATTGGGAAAACATAGGTAGTAAAGATACCCGTTCCGGTTTTGGCGATGCGATTTATGAACTTGGCAAAGAGAGAGAAGATGTTGTAGCTCTTTGCGCCGATTTAACAGGATCATTGAAATTGGAAAAGTTTGCCGATGAGTTTCCGAATCGGTTTTTTCAGATTGGAATTGCCGAAGCTAATATGATGGGAATTGCTGCAGGGCTTGCTACTACTGGTAAGGTACCTTTTACAGGAACTTTTGCAAACTTTGCAACAGGTCGAGTTTTTGATCAAATCAGACAATCTATTGCCTATTCCGAAAAAAATGTGAAGATTTGTGCCTCCCATGCTGGTATTACCCTTGGCGAGGATGGGGCTTCGCATCAGATTATGGAGGACATTGCGCTGATGAAAACCCTGCCTGGTATGACAGTTATCAATACCTGCGATTATAATCAGACATTTGCTGCCACTAAGGCAATAGCGGAGTGGGAGGGGCCTGTATATCTACGATTTGGTCGCCCTAAGGTCCCTAATTTCACACCTAAAGATTATAAGTTTAAAATAGGAGAGGCCCTGTTGTTAAAGGAGGGTAGCGATGTGTCAATATTTGCTACCGGACACATGGTATGGAAAGCGCTTGAAGCAGCACATGCACTGGTTGAACAAGGCATTAGCGCCGAAGTAATAAATATCGCTACTATTAAGCCACTCGATAGAGATGCAATTATTGAGTCTGTTCTTAAAACACGCTGTGCTGTTACTGCCGAGGAACATCAAATCATAGGAGGACTGGGGGAGAGTATTGCAGGGTTTCTGGCTCGAAATTTCCCAACACCTATAGAGATGGTGGGAATGAATGATGTTTTTGGCGAAAGTGGAACGCCAGAAGAACTAATGGAAAAATTTGGTATGGGAACAAAAGATATTATAGAGGCCGTTTCACTTGTTATTGCCAGAAAACAGTTTTAAAAAAACAAATTAATGATATTTTAAATCAATAAGTCATAGAATGCTTTTGAAATATTAAACCTAAAAAAAGAATACCATGGCAAATTACTTTTATCTTAGAAATGACTTCCCAAAAATCAGCGACAGGGAATATGTTGTTGAAAGATTGATTCAACTGAAAGAGCAGTTGAGAAAAACCGTTCCAATGAAAGAGGTCGAAAACACTTTGATCATTGGTACATGGAACATAAGAGACTTTGGTAAGGTAAATCGTAGAGGTTATGGCAAACGTACAAAAGACTCACACTATTATATAGCGGAAATTATTTCTGCATTTGACTTTGTTGCCGTTCAGGAAATCAATGAGCTGGAAGAGTGGAATAAGGTGATGCGTATTTTAGGTCCTTCCTGGGACTTTATTGCAACGGATATCACTCACTATAAGCTTGGCGGGAATGAAGAAAGGCTGACATTTGTGTATGACAAACGAAAAGTAACCTTTAAAAATATTGCCGGCGAAATTGTGTTACCAAACGATATGCTAATCAGTGATTCTGAGATAACAAATTCGCCAGATCCAATGGCTGACGGCAAACAGTTCAGAAGAACTCCCTTTATCGTTTCGTTTCAGTCGGGCTGGCTGAAATTTGATATTTGTACTGTACATATTTATTATGGACAAGGCACTTCCGGTTTAAAACAGAGAATTCAGGAGATTAAAGCCATAGGAAAATACCTAAGCACCCGGGCTGACAAAGCCCTCAAAAAAGAAGGTAAAGCAACAATACTCTTAGGCGATTTTAATATTATCAAGCCTAACCATAAGACAATGGATGCATTGGAAGAGAACGGTTTTGTGATACCAAAAAATATAAAATCCCGAAAAACAAATGTTATCGAAACCATGCACTATGATCAGATAGCTTTTAAATCGGATAAAGAGCTTATTGACTTTGTTGACACAAACTCAAACTCAGGAGTTTTTAAAGTGTTTGGATCAGTTTTTAAAGATACAGATGAAGATTTTCAATTTTATAAATCCGAAGTTCTTAAATCGAGTAAAGCAGCCAAAATTAAAGATGACGACGTTGCACTGAAAGAATATTATAATAAGGAGTGGAAAACTTATCAGATGTCCGATCATAATCTGTTGTGGGCAAGAGTGAGTAACGACAAAAGCGAAAAGTATTTAAGAAGCCTTACGGATAAATAAAACGATTTTATTTCTGCTACTCTTCAAAAAGAAGTGTCATTTTTATCTGTTCATAACGTACAAAGTTCGTACGTCATTCTCATGGTAAAAAAACTGAGATAAATATACATACATTACAATCAAGTGTTTCGACCAGATAAAAACCGTTGGATAAATTGGGTATTGAAAATCATTGCTATACTTTAGATGTTGATCTAATTCTCAATAACTGATTAAAAAGGCATTGAAGTATTGATTATTAACGAACTTTATACCCTAAAAATCAAAGAAGCCAATGTGAAGGAATTTGTTGAGCGTACCTACCACAATACTTTTGATGCTCAGCTTTATTACGAAAAAGATATCCTTGACAAAAAACGCCGAAAAATACTTGATCGCGAACATTAAGTGGTAACACTAATAAAAAATCATGCGGATTTTTTTGTGGACTTTGATAATAATTTATTTCATTTGTAAATCAATTTAATAAAAATGTTAGGAGACGTATTACTAATAAATGACAAGCATAAATATGCTGCTGCAAAAATTTCGGAATATATCCTTCAACATCGTAAGGAGCGGATGATAACTGCCATTTCAGGCGAATCGGGTTCGGGAAAATCAGAGCTTGCGCATGTTATTGCTAAGTTGTTGCGTAAAGATGGAATAATCACAAAATCAATCCATACCGATAATTATTATAATACTCATCCGCTCGAACGTCGTGCATGGCGTCTAAGAGAGGGTATCGGCAAAGTGGTAGGTTACAATGAATACCTTTGGGATGTGATTGATAAAAATTTAGATGACTTCAGAAATGGCCGTTTTTCCGAGATGCCTTGTGTTGACTTGGTTACTGAACAGGTTGACAGGCTTATCACCAATTTTGGCGAGGTAGATATGTTATTGGTTGACGGCCTTTATGCGATAAAGGCCGAAAATGTTGACCTGAGAATATTCATAGAACTTACTTATCAGGAAACTAAAGAAAAGCATGTAAAGGATACTCGCGGGAAAGAGGTGATGGACGAGGTACGATGGGCTGTTTTAGAGCAGGAACACAAGATGGTACAGGCATTAAAACCTCTCGCCGATATTTTAGTTACCAAAGAGTATGAGGTGGTGATAGTTAAAAGCTGATAAGATTATGAAGTAGATTTAAAAAGCGATTTTATGTCTTATCAATATGCTATATTGCCAAACGGTATCCGGATCATTCATCGTCAAACAACGTCAGCAGTTGCACATTGCGGGGTGGCGATTGATGCCGGCACGCGCGATGAGCTTCCGGAAGAAAACGGATTGGCACATTTCATTGAGCATCTCATTTTTAAAGGAACAAAAAACAGAAAAGCCTTCCATATCCTTAGCCGATTGGAAAATGTAGGAGGTGATCTAAATGCATATACATCAAAGGAGGAAACGTTTATTCATGCATCCTTTTTAACAAAATATTACGACAGAACGCTGGAGCTGTTTGCAGATATTCTCTCTAACTCCACCTTTCCTGAAAAAGAGATCAAAAAAGAAAAAGATGTTGTACTCGATGAGATCAATTCGTACAAGGATTCGCCTGCCGATCTTATTTTTGATGAATTTGAA
Source organism: Lentimicrobium sp. (assembly GCA_012516825.1). Taxonomy (GTDB): domain Bacteria; phylum Bacteroidota; class Bacteroidia; order Bacteroidales; family 4484-276; genus RZYY01. Next base: position 21,353 of record JAAYWF010000010.1, read on the forward strand.
GAGTTGATTTTCAATGGTCATCCGGTTGGAAATAGCATTTTAGGAACACCAGAAACAGTAAAATCTTTTCAGCGCAATTCGATATTGAATTTTGTGAAGCGTAATTATATGGCAAACAGAATGGTAGTAGCCTCCGTAGGAAATATTGATTTTAATAGGTTAGTTGCTCTGATAGAACTGTATTTTAAGATTCCAAAATCTGATAACCAAAATTACAAACGCATTGCTTTCGAGCAATATACTCCAACAACCAAAACAGTTTTCAAATCAAATTTTCAGGTTCATTGCATATTGGGTACTATAGCCTATCCTTTTAAAAATAAAAAGCGAACCATTCTAGCGCTTTTAAATAATATTTTAGGCGGGCCGGGAATGAACACACGCTTAAACCTAAACATACGTGAAAGATACGGATATTGTTACAATATTGAATCGCACTATCAGCCCTTTTCCGATACAGGATACTTCAACATTTATTTAGGTACTGATAATGGCTATCTTGACAAATCCATACAGTTGATATTTAAAGAGCTGAAAGCGCTTAAAGAGACTAAACTCGGTGATCTTCAACTGCATCGGTCGAAACAGCAGATAATTGGTCAATTAGCCATTTCGCTCGAATCAAAACTTAATGAGATGATCTCTATCGGGAAATCGCATCTCTTTTTTGATGAAGTGGATACCTTTGAAAAAATTGCAGAAAAAGTGGAAAATGTTACTGCATCGGAGCTGATGGAGGTGGCCAACGAAATATTTATTCCCGAAAAGTTTAGCCGTTTAACGTATCTGCCAAAGGATTGATGATTAATTATTGAAATAATAACATACGCTCATTCTATGTATATCCCTGATCCAATCCATCCAGATTTTGAGGCTTATGCCGAGATGCATACTTCAGCGCCAAACGATTATCTATATGAGCTGTATCGCGAAACTCATTTAAAAACAATGTATCCACGAATGATTGCGGGTCGGCAGCAGGGTAAATTCCTCGAGATGATCAGCCGGCTTGTCAAGCCTAACCGAATCCTCGAAATTGGCACTTTTACAGGGTACTCTACAATATGTCTTGCCTCAGGGCTGATACAAGATGGCCTGATACACACTATTGACACCAATCCGGAATCGGTAGCCATTGGACGCAAATACTTCACTAAAACCGGTTTAAAAAACAAAATCGTCATACATTGTGGAAATGCAATGGAGATTATTCCGCACATTAGCGACATATTTGATATAGTGTATATTGATGCTGATAAAGAGAATTACCTTAATTATTACAATCTGGTTTTTGACAAGGTGAAGCCAGGGGGATTGATAATGGCTGATAATGTTTTTTGGAATGGAAAAGTTTTGGAATGGGAGTCGGCTGATCAAGAAGCAAAAGGGATTATCCGGTTTAATACCTTCGTGCAAAACGACGAAAGAGTAGATAACATATTGATCACCATACGCGATGGTCTGATGATGATTTTAAAAAAATAAAGGTCGTGGCTATTGTAGAGATAATGTCTTCTTAAAAAAACTCCAAATTGCAAAACTCCTCACATATTACTCTTTAATATTTACAAAACGGAATATCCTGTTCATTGATCTAAATGCCAAAATAAGAAGCAATGGCATGATCTCAAGCGGAAACTTCTGAGGTATTTTATTCCATGTTATCAAGATAAAAAACAGAATTGTACTGTAAAGGAGCGCTATTGCAAAAGTGATTTTTTTCCATCTGAAATTGATAGCAAACGCATATATAACAAGTAATGGATTGGCCCATAATAAGTTCATATTTGTTTGTAATGAGGGATGCAGACTGTAAATTTTTAAAAAAAATAAAAATATTCCGAATGTGCCTGCAATGGAATAAACAATTATATCAATTTTATCGGAAAATCGCTGGTTAGTAACTTTACTTATTTTTTCCCACGCTAATGCGAAAGCCACAATCCAGAAAATAGTAATGGGCATAAAAAATTCCTTAGCTTGAGAGGGAGCTGTTTTTGCTTTATATATCGTTGCACCTTCTGTTGTCCAGCCTGTTCCCGGTAGTTTTTTCATTAAGGTAACAGGTAAAAACATGCTTTGTCGCAAATTTATATGCTGATCACCATATCGGCCGAGCAAAAGGTTGACTCCAAAGGCAATCCATGGTCTGTTTAATAGAATAGGTTTTAATTCTTTACGATAGGTACTGTTAACAGGCTGCAATAGGTATTCTTCGGAATATTTTTCTGAAGCAAAAGCGATTATTAGATTCAATATTCGGGTGGTGCAGTTATCTTCAAAAAAGTTGTAGTAATAGTCTCTGTTACCTGAATGATAATTAGTTGAGAGCGAATCGTATAATTTCTGTAAAACCTCTGACTGAAACAGCAGTTGTTGTTCCCAGATAGTTCTGTTTTCCGCTGTATAGGTTTTCAAAAAATGATCGAAACTATCTCTCGACAGGTAGTAGATAAGATTGCCGCGAAGGAATTTCAAATAAAATCGGTTTTGATCAAAATCGAATGTGCCATAGTTATACACCTCATCAATATTATTTATCGGATCGTGAATCCGGATTGCCGTGTGACCAAAAACTGTCCATATTTCTTTACCGGAGTCAACCGTTAATATTGAAATTTGCGCTTCGTTCGACAAAGTTTCGGCAAAAATCGTTTTTACCGAAGGAACAAGCATTAACAACCAAATCTGCGTTATACAGGTTATTATCCTAATCCTGCTTCCTGACAACGACATAAAAGTTGTTTTCTAAAGGTAAATAACCCATTTCGTAACAATAGTAGTAGGTAGTTCCAGCCTTTGTTCGATAAATATTTGTAAAATAATTTAAATCAAAGCCCTCTTTCAAGAGTATATCTTTATGCACGGTAGCTTTGCCTTCGGGTGCAAGCTTTGCAAGTATTCGCCGGTTTTTTTGCAGTTTACTGTTAATCTTCCTTATTAAGTTGGTCGAGGCTCTGTTTTGACGGTTGTTATAGGTGTTGCGGCACTGGTCGGAACAAAAGATCTTATCAATTCGTCCGATTATTTTTTCGCCACATTCAGGACAATTTTTTTCCATGATTCTCACTATTTTATGACGGTATAAAGATAATAATTATCCATTTACAAACGACTAAAATCGTTTAAGTACGTTTACAAACGCAACTAAATGTTTATTAACCGAATCGGTCGTAAGTCGCACTGTATCTTTGCTTCGTGAATTTTTAATTAATGTTTAACTCTAAATTTTAAAATCATGAAAAGTTTAAGAAACAGTGTTCAGTTAATTGGTAACTTAGGAATGGATCCTGAGGTAAAACAGGTGTCGAACGGTAACAAGATGGCTCGATTTTCACTGGCCACCACCGAAACTTATAAAAACCAGAGAGGGGAGAAGGTAACCGACACTCAGTGGCATAATATTATAATTTGGGGCGGGCTTGCCGATGTTGCCGAGAAATATCTTAAAAAAGGAAAGCAAATTGCCATAGAAGGTCGTCTTGAGACTAACGCTTATGACGACAAGGAAGGGAAGCGCAGGTTTTTTACACAAGTTAATGTAAACGACCTTGTGATGCTTAGTAAAGAGAGCAATTAAACACACTTTACCCAAAACAGAAAGCCCGTCAGTGAAAACCGACGGGCTTTTTTTTTTGTTGTATTGTATTAATCAATAAAAAATAATTCAGGAGGGAAATCCACTCCGTTTTTTATATAAAAAAACGAGGAATTGCTACTTTTATTAATTTTCCTAACCTACAACATCTCTACTCCGTTCACAACCACCTGTTTTCCCTCAGGTAATCCACTTAAAATCTCGATGTAGGAATCATTGATTTTCCCTACTTCTACTTTTGTCTTTTTTAGAAAATACTTATCTCCCTCTTGCTTATCCAGCACAAAGACAAAGTACTCTTTCTCCTCCTGTTGAACAGCGTTGGCAGGCAATGCTTTTGTTTCTAAATTATCAACCATTATTTTTGCCTCTGCATAACTTTGATTAACTAATTTGCTTCGGTCAACATCTCCTATTTGGGCTATACAATCAATAGCTCTTGTATCAGGATTGATAGTTTTTCCAACGGAAATCAGCGTAGCATCAATACTTTGTTCCCATCTTCCACACACATTAAAGCGCACTTTTTGCCCCACCTTCAACTTCTGCAAATTAGTTTCAAAAACAGATAGTTGCAGCTGCAATCTGTTCACGTTTACCACTTCAGCCAGTTCGTTCTGCATATCCACATACTGCCCGATAACTGCACCGATTTTGGTGATAAATCCACTAATGGGTGAAGCCACTGGAAACGATGTGTACATCTGTCCGTTTTCAATCTGAGACGGATTTATTCGCAATGCCTGGATACGAACTTTCAATGCATTGTAACTAGCTAATGAAATTTTATATGTACTTTCTAACGCAGTAAAATCTTTCTCCGCTCCGATGTTTTCAGCCCGTAAGACTTTTGCCCTTTCGTAATCTATTTTGGCCTTCTGGTAATTAGCAGACGCTGCGGCAAATTGCTGTTGTAAATCCAAAAACTCAGTTCCCGAGACATTACAAACCACCTGTCCCTGATTTACAAAATCACCGGTTTTAACAAGGACTTTCTCAACTGTTCCGGCAATCGGCGTACTTATCCTAGCTATTCCATCAGTGGGAGCAATGAGGAATCCTCTACAAGCTATTTCGTCTATAAAAGTCTGTAAACTCAGTTCTCCCAACTGCATTCCACTGGTTTTAAACTGCTCGGAAGTTATCTTGATTATGTTCGCTTCCGCTGTTTCTGTTGCTTCACTTCCTCCCTCTTTTTTACCTATGCATGAAAAAAGTAACAACAAAGGAAGTGTGTAGATTAATATTTTTTTCATAAAACTCTATTTTTGCGATTTATCGTAAAAAAACTTACCATAGTCCCCCTTTAAGGGTTA
>JAAYWF010000059.1 GCA_012516825.1 Lentimicrobium sp.
CTTCTCCAGGAAGATTTTGTCATACCCGTAGGATCCTTTTGTGTATTCGCGTGTCATATCGGTTTTTTTATTACTACCTGCCGTTCCGCAACCTGCCGCTGTGATCATTCCCACGATCGTGGCCAGAATGAGACTTTTTTTGCTGAATTCAGTTTTTTTCATAAAAGTTGTTATTTAAGCGCTTGCCATATTGTGGTTACATTGTGCCGATACATTCCAATGTATGTTCCTTCTATTGATCCAGGCGCTCCAAGAGCATCGGAAAAAAGCGTTCCATCTGCTGTTACCTCAAAATCCCTCGAGCGGACAGCCTCTCTCAATGCCCTTATGTTCCTGTCAGATACTGATGTCTCTGTAAAAATAGCAGGTATTTGTCGCTTCACTATAAAATCCGCCAGCCTGCGGACGTCCCTTGCACCAATCTCAGATACGGTATTAATCCCTTGTAATCCAATTACCTCAATATCCCACTCTTTGCCAAAATATCCAAAAGCGTCATGAGCCGTAATTAACACACGGCGGGATAGAGGAATATCAGAAAGCTTTTCACGATTGTATTTGTCTAAAGAATCTAATTGTTGTAAATAATTGTGAAGCCTTTGTAAGTAATAGTATTCATTTTTCTTATCAGATTCAATGATAACTTGGCTTACAAACCAAGCAATTGATTTCCAATTATTTATGCTAAACCAGATATGCGGATCAAAGTTAGTATTAGTATTATCCAAACTTATCAAATCATTGGCCGAAAGTGCATCAGCAACGGCAATAGTGTTTATTCCTCGTAGTTTCATCTTTGCAAAAAGGTCGTCAAGTCTTCCTTCAAGACGAAGACCGTTATAAAATATAATATCTGCATAATAAATCTTAAACACATCCCCTTCGGTCGGCTTGTAAAGATGCGGATCAACACCTGCGCCCATCAATCCCGTAAGCTCAACACTATCGCCGCAAAGTTGATAAACCAGATCAGTAAGCATTGTTGTTGTTGTAACAATTTTCAAAAGGTTTGATTCCTTTTGCGACTTATCCGCTATATCATACCGACATTTCACAGAAAAGATCAGTAGGATTGATACTGACACAGTAAGAAACAAAGTAGTAACTCTTTTTCCGTTCACCTAACTAAAAATTAAAATCAGACAAAAGTAGATATTTTACCGTCCCGATTTTTTCTGATAGATTTTTCTAAAATTCTCAAGAAAACAGAAAATTTAAAAAAAAATTGGCAAATAGTTTTAAATGAAAAAATAGGGGAGAGGCTTTGATTTTTTTTAAAATATAAATAGTAAATGTTCTTCCTAATGAATAGAAATGTTTATCAATATTAATTAAATTACAAATGTAAATCATTTACAGATGTAAATTAACCATGTTTTTTATTGTTAAATATGTTAATTCATGTAAATTATCATTAAAAAACATATAGAAAAACATAAAAACATGATAATCAGTATTTTTAATTATTCAAATAAAGTATTGAATTAAGGATAATATCAAAAAGAGAGTATAATTACGTTATTATCTAAATATTAATTAAAATGTTAAATATCAGTCTATTAAATACCTTACTTTAAATCATTATTCAAAATATACAAATATAAACATTGATTACAAATGTAAATTATTAATAATTACAAAAATAAACACTTTTATTTTTACTTTTGTAAAAAAATTAAAATAATGGATAAGATACAAGAAAGGATATCATTACTCATTTCAACCAAGGGAATGACTAATACTGAATTTGCAGAAGCAATTGATGTGCAGCCTGCTAATATTTCACATGTTATGTCGGGGCGTAATCGTCCAAGCCTCGACTTAGTAATGAAAATTATAACGAGATTTCCAGAAGTTCGAACCGACTGGCTTTTATTTGGCCAAGGTGCTATGAATAAAGATTATACTCTTTTCGATATTGAAGAAATTCCAGTTGTTCGAGGTAGGGATAAGCACGAAAGGCCTTTTGAGAAAGGAGTTGATAGTGATGAAACGAGGGAAATACTGACACAGAAAGGAATTGAAGAAGAGGCGTTATCAAGTGTTAATTTTGTCAAAAGAGAAGAATTTTCAGAAAAATCTTTAGAACCTGATAATTTCAACGCTGGTCGCCATTCTGATCAAAAAAGCGGCAATCTGACATCTGAGGTAAGATCCAAAAAGGTTGAGAAAATTATTTTGTTTTATAACGATAAATCTTTCGGTGAATACTATCCTGAAAGTGATTAAATCTGGATTAATCATTTGGCCCTCAGTATCTCTATTTGCATAAGAAAATTAATTGGATAGCTTAAAAGGGGGTCTTCTTGACAAATTGTGATTATAAAAATCAGATTCACAATACTTTTCAATGCGGTTTTTATATTTCAGGAGGGTAACTGCTCTGTGATAATATACAAGGTACTATTCTACTTAAGTCTTTCTAAATGTGAGAAGAAGAAGTTGGATTCAATAATTGCATTTTCATCGCTATCCGAGCCATGAACTGCGTTGGCCTGAATGTTTGTTCCGTAATCATACCTTATTGTGCCTTTTTCAGCTTTTTCCGGATTTGTACTTCCTATCAGTTTACGGTATTCTTCTACGGCATTTTCCTTTTCCAATATTGCGGCAATGATTGGACCTGACGACATATATTTTACCAGATCATCGTAAAAGGGTTTTCCAGTATGGATACCATAAAACTCCATTGCCTGCGATTTGGTGAGTTGTAACATCTTCATCGCTTTTAACTTAAATCCTGCTTCTAACACTCTGGTAATTATTTTGCCGGCATACCCCTTTTCCATTGCTGTAGGCTTGATCATTGTTAAAGTGATATTTCCCTTCATAATGACATGATTATTTGAATTACAAAAATAGTAAACATGAAATTGTTACAATCATTTGCCCTTTTTATTTAGCTTTGCAGCGTTTTTTACAATCTGTAATATTCAACATTCAAAACATTGCCTCCATTGAGCCAGAATGATATTGAAAAACTCATCGAGTTATTCAAAAATCCAAAAAAAATTGTGATCTCATCACATTATAATCCTGATGGAGATGCTGTAGGGTCTGCAATGGCGTTGTATCATGTTTTAAAGCAGTTGAATCATCAAGTATCGGTAATTTTTCCTAATAAGTTTCCACTTTTTTTGAGTTGGATAGAAGAGAGTGAAAGAAGTCTCATTTTCGAGCAGGATGGAGCAAGCGCTTCGCAAGTCATAAGCGCTGCCGATATCATCTTTTGTGTTGATTATAATTCATTCAAAAGGTTGGGTGAGATGGAATCGCTGATGGTTAAATCAAAAGCGATTAAAGTACTTATTGATCATCATCCTGATCCTGAAAAAGAGCACTTTGGGTTTGTTTATCATAGCGCCTCAGCTTCTTCAACTGCTGAGTTAGTGTATAAGTTTTTAAAACTGACAGGGCTACATAGCAAAATAAACCGGCAGGTTGCTGAAAGCCTGTATGCAGGAATAATTACAGATACTGGATCATTGAGTTTCAGTTGTAATAATCCCGACACATACATTATCATTGCGAAACTGATACAAAAAGGGTTGGACGCTGAACGTGCGCATCGGCTAATTTATGACGACTTTTCGGAAAACAGGATGCGTTTGCTTGGATATACCATCTACCAGAAAATGATTGTCATTCCTGAGTATTTCACTGCGATCATTGCACTTACAATAGATGAACTTGCACGGTTTGGGTATCAGCAGGGCGATACTGAAGGCATTGTGAATTTTCCGCTTTCGATGAAAGCTATTAATTTTTCGGTGATGCTGGTTGAACGTACAGATAGAATCAGGTTGTCATTTAGGTCGAAAGGTAGCTTCCCTGCAAATATCATTGCTGCACGCTATTTCGAAGGTGGAGGACATCTTAATGCCGCAGGCGGCGATTCTTATTTGTCAATGCAAGAGACAATAAAAAGATTAAAGGAGATCCTTCCTCAGTATTATGATCAGCTCAATTTTGAAATCAGATAAGGAAAATGATGATTAACATGTTTAAAATATCAATGGTTATCTTGTTACCCTTTTTGTTGTTTGCGTGTCATCAATCGCAACCGAGGGAATCTTTAAATCAAGAGCCTGCAAATCTCAAAGAGGAGTTGATTGAAGCCAATAAAGGCACAGTGAAGACAGAAGATCAGCATATTGAAGATTTTATCAATCGGCGTGGATGGAAAATGCAGACTTCAGGTACAGGACTAAGATATATGATCACTACAAGGGGTAATGGAAAGAAGGCTGTAAATGGGGATATCGCTGTTTTGGAATATAAAACAAGACTTATTACCGGCGAAGTGATTTATTCATCAGATACCGATGGGTTAAAAGAGTTTGAAGTGGGCCATGGTGGGGTAGAAGCAGGGTTAGAAGAGGCCGTTTGTATGATGCAAATCGGCGATAAGGGTTATTTCATCTTACCTTCCTATATTGCTTGGGGATTATCGGGAGACGGCCAACTGATCCCTCCCAGATCAACATTGATTTATGAATTAAAACTAATAGATTTGAAATAATTAAGAACATAATTTTATGGTAAAGAAATCTTTTTTTATAATCACTACCCTTCTCTTGGCGGTAATTCTTATAAGCGCCTGCGGGCGTAGTAGCGACGGTTTTAAAACAACCTCTTCGGGGCTTAAATATAAGTTTCACGTAAAAGGTGAAAAAGATACCCTGAATGTTAATCTTTATGATATTGTATATGTTAGAATGGATTACAGGGTAGCCGACACAATGTTGTTTCAAAGTGGTGTTACTCCAATATCCTTTCAGGTAAAGCCTGGCGATGTAGGAGATTTGCAGGAGGGTTTGTTGATGATGAAGGTTGGCGATAGTGCAACATTTGCCATGCCTGCCGAGAAGTTTTTTATTAATTTGATGAAATACAAAGAGGTACCGGCAGTTTTCAGAGATTATGCAGAGTTGTACGTTGACATAAAAGTTGTTGCCTTGATACCAGAGCCTCAGGCTTTGAAAGATGAACGTGCAGCTGCCGAAGTGCGTAAAGCTACCGAACAGGACATCATCAAAAAATATATTGAAGAACAAAATATCACCGTACAGCCTACTGCCAATGGGCTTTATTATATCGAAATAGTAAAAGGAAAAGGCAAAAAGGCTGAGGCTGGCAATCGTCTAAAAGTACATTATAAAGGCCTTTTATTCAACGGTGAGGTTTTCGATTCCTCGTACGACCGTAACAAGCCAGTTACTTTTACCTTAGGTAATGGAGAGAGGCTACCAGCATGGGACGAAGGGTTTGCCCTGATGGCTGCCGGTGGTAAAGCACGCTTCATTGTGCCTTCGGCGCTTGGTTATGGTGCCGAACAGAGAAGCAAAGTAAAGCCATATACACCACTTATTTTTGAAGTAGAACTACTTGAAGTTACTGATTAATCGAACATTATAATTCAATAATAATTATTCACTATCAAATTACATTTTTTATGAAAGCAAAATTCACAATGTTCTTTACTCTTTTGGTCATCATGGGAACATTTATGATCTCGTGCAAGACAAGGAAAGCTGATTACAAGTTTAACGAAAACGGAATCGGATATCTGTTCCACACTAAAAATTCCAATGCTCAAATGCCGGAAAACGGAGACATTTTAAGTATGAAACTCACTTATGGAGCGCCTGATAGCGTCTATTTTCATACTGACTCCATCCCTGAGAAGAAAATGATATTACCGATGGTTACGTCCGAGCATGCCGGAGACCTCTATGAAGCTCTCGCAATGATGCACCTTGGCGATAGTGTATCTTTTCTATTGCCCGCCGAAACTTTTTTCTTGAAAACCGCTCATTTCCCTGAAATTCCATTTTTTGCAAAAGGAGTGGATAAGTTGCTGTTCAACATTAAACTCGATAAAATACAGACAGAAGAGCAGATGTATGCTGAACAAGAGGCCGAAGCAATGCAAGCAAAGGCTGATGAAGAGGTGAAAATCCAAGAGTATTTAGAGGCTAACAATATAACCGTAGAACCTACCGAATCGGGGATGTATTACATTGAACATCAGCAGGGCAGCGGTCCTAAACCCAATCAAAAAGATAGGGTAAAGGTTCACTACACTGGTACACTGCTGGATGGCAAGAAGTTTGACTCTTCTGTAGATCGTGATCAGCCATTTGAATTTGTCCTTGGTGTGGGTCAGGTAATTCGTGGTTGGGACGAAGGTATTGCTATGATGAACGTAGGTTCAAAAGCTACTTTTATTCTGCCTTCATCCCTTGCCTATGGCGAGCATGGCGCCGGACGCGATATCCCACCTTATGCACCGCTAATTTTTGAAGTGGAATTGCTCGATATTGTCAAATAGTATTTATGTATCAGATCAATCCTGACCGTGCGAAAGCGCTTCGGGTGATAAAATGAGGATTTAACAGATCTTTTTTATTATAAATGAGGGGGGAGCCATCGTCTGCATTGATGACGGAGCCTCCTGCCATTTCTACTATTGCCTGACCGGCTGCAGTATCCCATTCATAAGTTGATGAAAAACGCGGATATAGTAAAGCAGAGCCTTCAGCTATTAAGCCGAACTTTAACGAACTGCCAACAGAAACAAGATTGATTTTGCCACACCTTTTGTTAATACTATCAATATATCCTTTAGTTCCCAAATCAAGATGAGATCTGCTGGCAAGCACAATGGGATTTGTTTTCAAATGCGCATTTATTGGTAGCTCAATGGCTTGATAGTATAATTCATTAAGATTTGTGAAACCACCTTTCAATTCATGTTTAAAAGCCTTATTAAGATGCTTTGACGCAAAATAGAGCAGTTGTAGTGCAGGAGCATATATTACCCCAATTATAGGTTGATTATTTTCAATAAATGCAATGTTTACAGTAAACTCGTCATTGCGTTTGATATACTCCTTGGTACCATCCAACGGATCTACGATCCACAGTTTTTCCCATTTTTTTCGGATACTATAGCTCAGATGCTCACCCTCCTCACTAAGCAGAGGGATATCAAAATATTGCAATGCGGTTTTAATTAGTGCGTGAGCAGAACGATCGGCATTTGTTACTGGACTTTGATCCTTTTTAAAATCAATGCTCAACGTTTTGTTATAATTAATCATTAGCTCTTGCCCTGCGGAAATAGCTGCTAATATGGCGGTATCCAATAACTTTTCCATATTAAAATCATTATTCATAGGGGATTATTAAATGATGAGGTAGATTTTATTCTTTTATGTTTTTTAGTATGGCTTCGAGGCTGTATATCTCGTCGCGATACTGTGCTGCCTGAATAAAATCAAGCTCTTTTACTACCTCTTCCATTTTTTTGCGTGCTTGCTGTATGGCTTTTTCAATCTCAGGGCGCGACATATATTTTACCACCGGATCGGCAGCGATGTCAATATTTTCATTTTCTACGTAAATCTTGCCTTGTTTAGTTTCAAAGCCTGCAACAGAGGTTTGCCCCATTATTGATTCGACTGACTTGGTTATCGGGGTAGGCGTAATATTGTACTCTTCGTTGTATCGAAGTTGTTTTTCACGTCTTCGGTTCGTTTCGTTAATTGTTTTGGTCATTGATTCGGTTACTGTGTCAGCATACATTATCACTCTTGAGTTGATATTACGCGCAGCACGTCCCGCTGTTTGGGTTAGGGATCTTTCGGAACGCAAAAAACCCTCTTTATCAGCATCGAGGATTGCCACCAGCGATACTTCAGGCAAGTCAAGGCCTTCGCGCAACAAATTTACTCCTACAAGCACATCGAACTCACCTAAACGCAACTGGCGCATTATCTTTACTCTTTCAAGCGTTTCAATATCAGAGTGGATATATCGGCTCTTAACATTTATCCGTGTAAAATATTTATATAGCTCCTCTGCCATCCTTTTGGTCAGAGTAGTAACAAGAACACGTTCGTGGCGTTGTACCACGATTTCAATTTCTTCAAGTAGATCGTCAATCTGATTCAGGCTTGGTCTAACCTCAATCACTGGATCGAGTAGTCCGGTAGGACGTATCACTTGCTCTACAACCACCCCTTCGCTGCGCATCAATTCGTATTCAGCAGGTGTGGCGCTTACGTAAATCGTTTGTCCGGTAATACCTTCAAATTCATCGAATTTAAGCGGTCTGTTATCAAGCGCTGACGGTAATCTGAAGCCATGCTCTACAAGAGTTTGTTTACGCGATCGGTCGCCGCCATACATAGCCCTGATCTGCGGGATAGTTACATGACTTTCGTCAACAATCAAGATAAAGTCGTCAGGGAAATAATCAATAAGGCAAAAGGGACGCTGGCCGGCTTTGCGCCCGTCAAAATATCGAGAGTAATTTTCAATACCCGAGCAATATCCAAGCTCTCGCATCATTTCAATATCATAACTAACGCGATCTTCGAGGCGTTTGGCTTCTAATTGTTTACCGTTATCGCGAAAAAAATCAACTTGCCTGAACATATCCTGTTGTATCTCTAATATTGCCGACTTCATTTTCTCTTTGGAGGTAACAAAAATATTGGCAGGATATATCACTATCTGTTCATAGGCCTCCAACTCTTTGCCTGTTATCGGATCGAAGCTTAACAGCTCTTCAATGCTGTTGTTCCATGTTACTAACCTATATGCAAAGTCGGCATAAGCCGGAAAGACATCTATCACATCGCCTTTCACCCTAAATTGACCATGCCGGAATTCAACTTCGTTTCGCGAATATAGCGAAGCTACAAGGCTAAGTAAGAAGTTATTACGTTGAATCGGCTGGCCTACTTTCAGATGAATAACGTTGTTGGTAAAGTCGTCGGGATTGCCAATACCGTAGATACAGCTTACTGATGATACAACAATTACATCTCTTCGACCCGATAATAACGAAGAGGTAGTGCTCAATCGTAGCTTTTCAATCTCATCATTTATCGAAAGGTCTTTTTCAATATAGGTATTTGTGCTTGGAATAAAGGCTTCGGGTTGATAATAATCATAATAAGAGACAAAATACTCAACTGCGTTTTGTGGAAAAAACTGCTTAAACTCACCATAAAGCTGTGCGGCTAACGTCTTGTTATGGCTAAGCACTAACGCCGGCCTGTTTACCTCGTTCAGCACATTGGCAATGGTAAAGGTCTTGCCCGACCCTGTAACGCCAAGCAAAACCTGCGATAAGTCGCCACGGTTCAACCCCTCGACAAGCTGACGAATAGCTTCGGGCTGATCGCCGGTAGGCTCAAACTCCGATGTGAGCTGAAATTTCAAAATGATGAAGTTTAAAAAAAACAAAAATAGTGGATTTAAAACGATAGTATTGCCATATTTTGATTTGACCCGGATTAAACAATAAAAAGTTTTTAGGCTGAACTATCAATTACATGAATCCAATTAGAATATTGTGTTTGTTTAGTACAATTCGTAATATGCTGACAATAAGCTATTGGTTGTTTTGGTATTAAATGCATTGTCTGTTATAAAAACTACTTTTGTCCGTTCGTTTGTAAATTTATGAAAGAGAATTTTTGGAAGAGACTGCCAAGACCAATTTTTTCGCTTGCCCCAATGGAAGATGTTTCTGATACTTCGTTCAGGCAGCTTGTAATGGAGATTTCCGATCCGGCTTTTTTTCATGTTATATTTACTGAATTTACCTCTACCGATGGCCTTTGTCATCCTGTGGGGTGTAAGAATGTAATCAGCCGTCTTTTGGTAAATGATACAGAACGCGAGGTACTTAAAAATAAAGGTTTTAAGATTGTAGCACAGATTTGGGGAGCCGATCCTGAGAAGTTTTATCAGGCGACTAAACTTATTTGTACGGAGATGCAGTTTGATGGGATAGATATTAATATGGGGTGTCCGGTAAAAAAGATAGTAAAACAGGGGGGGTGCTCTGCCTTGATTGGGCGACCGGCGCTTGCCAAAGAGATTATTCAGGCTACCAAGGAGGCCTCCGATCTGCCTGTAAGCATAAAAACCCGTACCGGTACAAAAAAACATGATACCGAAAATTGGATAGGAGCTTTATTGGAAAATGATCCGGCAGCTATCATCCTGCATGCACGTACACAGAAAGATATGTCTGACGTCCCGGCAGATTGGCGTGAGATAAAAAAAGCTGTGAGTGTCCGTGATCAGATGAAAAAAGATATACCGGTATTAGGTAATGGCGATGTTATAAGTGTTGAAGATGCGCTGGTTAAATGTGCTGAAGCTGCTGCTGACGGAGTTATGATCGGACGTGGAATTTTTCACAATCCATGGTTTTTCAATCATCCACAACCGGAGGTTTCTATTGATGATAAGTTAGTGTTGTTATGGCGACATGTAAGTCTTTTTAGTCAAACGTGGGAGGCGGAGCGTAACTTCGCTATCCTCAAGCGGTTTTTTAAGATATATACAACTGCTTTTAAAGGAGCTGCACACCTTAGAGCAGCATTGATGGAGACGCATAACGCTAACGAAGTCAGAGCAGTGTTAGATGATTTTGAAAAGTGGAGGAGGAGGGAAGAGAAAACTTAAAACCGGTAAAATTCAATTGGGTAGTTAATGTGAAGTTGGGCGTTTCGGCTACGCTCAACGCCCGCGGCGTGTTTAGTCTCAATTGCCGATCAGGTAGTTAATGTAAGGTTATCAATGATTAATTAGCAATTAACAATTAACAATTATCAATTTTCAATTATGTCTCAATTACAGGTCAGGCAGCCAATTTAAGTTGTTAATTGCACATTGCTAATTGCTAAAGGTAGTATCTCATCGGATGACTTGGGTTCATCCGATGAGATGCGTTTCAATTGCCAATCAGATAGTTAATGTAAGGTTGGGCGTTTCGGCTACGCTCAACGCCCGGGGCGTGTTTAGTCTCAATTGCCGATCAGGCAGTTAATGTAAGGTTATCAATGATTAATTAGCAATTAA
>JAAYWF010000060.1 GCA_012516825.1 Lentimicrobium sp.
AACAGATGTAGGTCCGTGCAATAATATTTCCTCTTGAATTGAAGCATTTGGTTTTTCGGCCATATTGGATAGCGAAATATCAGCAAATCTGCCTTTCATATCTATGGCAGGGTTACCTTCCCATTCTAACCCAACACCAAAGAAGTCGGCTTCTGCGCTGATCATAACAGGCGCTGCATATTCAAGTTCAAAATCCTGTAATATTAAATCTCCTGTTGCGATAGTCAACGGCATTGATGTTTCTGATATATATCCAACTTTTGAAGCTGTAAGGGTATATTCACCGGGAGCTACTTTTAAAACATATTCTCCTTGTTCATCTGTCATGGTAGATAATGTTCTATACTCATCTGCTGTAATTGTAACGCCTGCCAAAGGATTTCCTAATACGTCAAGAACCTGACCGTAAAATGTTCCTCTAAGGTCAAGCAATGTCAATTGCGCCGGTACAGTAACCTCCGGTTGAGTAACAAATGGATTATTACTTGTAAATAAGATATCTGCATTGTGCACGCCATAATCTATGTTGGCCGAGGTGAAAGTAACAACTAAATCCATTGACTCTTCTGCATAAAGAACACCTGCTGATGGCTCTACACTTATCCATGGGGGACCCATAGTAGCCATAAAGTCGGCAGCATTGCCATAATTATAGGTAGCGCAGGGATCGGTAGCCACATTATTCCAATTAGTCCTGAATCTAAGCACATGATTTCCGCCAGGGGCGTCGGCTGGGATAGTAATATCAAGCGTATGGAATCCTCCGGTTGCACATAAGAAGTCGGCCAGAAGTTCATCGGGTGTTAATAATAGATCATCATTAAAATCAATCCATATAGCAAGATAAGTATTAGTATAAGCAGTCTCTACAGTTACCTGATAGGTTTCTCCAGGTTCCAGCTCGTGCACAATATTAGTATAGTCGTGATACCAATCACTTTCATCCACACATGGTATGTCCTGATATACATTGGCTAATTGCCAGCTTAATAAGCCGTCATCATAACTGTAGCAACCTGTTGAATAAAGATTATCAATACACAATCCTGAAGCACGGTTGCCTTTTCCGAGTATATCAACAGCGACATCAAATTCAATTGGGCCGCTACCGGTGTTACTTACAGTAAGGGTTTTTGTAGTTACCTGAGAAGGATCGCTATGAGTCTCATCAAGTGAATCCGGTGTTACGGTCAGCACGCCATACCCAATAATAGTAACAGATACTGGACCGGCTGGCTCTGACTCGCCCTGATCATATACTGCAGTTACTTTATAGGAATAGGTGCCGGCAGCAAGACCAAGATCATAATACTCGGTATCGGTAACCAGAGCAAGTAAAGTATTATCACGATATACATTATAACCTAACAACACAGAAGTAGAACGGGTAGCCGTTGGATCAGAGATAACAGGCTCGGGAAGACTATTATGACTTAAGGTTAAAGTACCTCCAAAGTTGGAAGTTACAGGAGCTTCAACAACGGGTGCAAGTGTCATAGTACCCTTGGCGGCCTCTACAAATGCCTGAATAGACCAGTTATAAGGTAAAGTAGGCGCTAATTGATACAAGGTTTGCCACTGCCCATTAAAAAACATCATATTTCCAAAACCATCAACCATAGGACCAGCATCGCATCCAGCAGGCCAACCGGTAGTGGTATTTACCCCATAACCAATCCACAACTCCATAGTATTATCAAACGGTACAGGAGTGTCAAGCATTACTTCGTTCCATGTATCAACAGTAATTTCAGAAACAGCTTGAGAATAAATCAAATTAGGAGGATTTTCGCCCTGCCAAATCTTAATAGTATAACTACACACTGATAGCGGTTCATGTGGAGCAAATTTGACTTTAGTAACACTGCCGCCCGCAAACCCTGTAAGCATATTAGGTGTAAAACGCATAGCAACATCAAATTCAGCAGCGCTATTTGTGCCTATAGCATTATCTATAATAGTAGTATAATAAAGCCATGTAGGTTCAAAACCTGTACCCGGCTCGACCCACGTCAGATGAACATCATTAATATTCTCAATCTCTGCATACAAACCAAAGGGAGGTTCAAGGAACATATTCAACTCAAAATTGACATAGGTAATGGCATTATGTGTTATTGAACCGTTCGCGGTAGCAGTATTATAGCCATCCTTGTTTGCAGTTAA
>JAAYWF010000061.1 GCA_012516825.1 Lentimicrobium sp.
TGCGATTTATCGTAAAAAAACTTACCATAGTCCCCCTTTAAGGGTTATTAATTATCAAATAATTTAACTCCAAAGCCAACCGATTATACTCTAAAACAGCTTCGTAGTATTCGAGTGTCAGTTTCATCGCATTCTCCATGCTTATGGCGAATTCGTAATAATCTATTTCACCCGCTTCGTAACTTCGTGTAGCTGTACGGGCTATCTCATTGCTTAGCTGTTTGCTCGTATTGTTATAAAACTCGATGGTTTCATGGAATTTTTGCAACTCATTTTGTAGAGTTTTGTACTTAGCCTCCAAAGAAATCATCCTGTTTTGCAGAAACAATTCATTGGCATAAGTGGCAAACCGACTTGCTCTGATTTTCGAACGTTGATCGTCCCAGTAAAGAGGAATACCCAAACCCACCTGAAACCCGTGATAACTACGTGAATTTTCATAACGATTGTTTCCATAAAAATATTCCAGTGAAATATCGGGAAGTAGTCGGTGTTGTTCAGCTTTCGAGCTTATTTTCAAATACTCTGAACGAAGTTGATACTGCTTAATTTCAGGACTATTTTGAAATTCAGGCTTATTAACAACTACCATTTTCATTCCTTCGTTGGCAATTCGAAAATCTTCATCAGTTTGCATCATGGCTTTCAAATTGCTATACTCATTCTGAATTTCAATTGACATTTTGCTTATCTCTAAGGATATTTGCTGTTTCTTTGCCTGTGCGTTCAATTTGTCGAGTTGAGAAATATCGCCTAAACTCAACTGTGTGCCTGCTATTGAGTTCAACCGAGAATACAAACTATCCAATCGCTGAAAATAGAGCTGTTTTTCCTGTAAAAACTGAACGGAATAATATGCCGAAGCAACATTTTTTTTAAGTATTAATTGCTGTTTTTTGAGTTCCTGTTCTGCAATATTTACCTCAATATCTTCCATTCTATTCAAATAAGTATTAACCGTAGGGAACAAAAATGACTGTTCCATGCCTATTATATGCAAAGGGTATCCGTTTTCAGCCACATTTGCCTGGTCATAACCGTAGTAAACCTGCGTTTTATCCAATGCCATAAATGGTTTTGCCAGGGCTTTTCGCTCCTCTATTTTTAAGTTATAAGCGCCTATTTCCTTGTTGTTTTTCAAAGATAATTCAACACACTGTTCTAGGGTATAGACAGGTAACTGTGCGCATAAATTTCCAGAAATTGCTAACAATAACGGAATAATAAAGTTTTTCGATTTAAATTTTCTCACAATCTTATATTTTAATCCTTCATCGTCATGAAATATTTTGAAAAGCAGGGGTAACACAATCATAGTCAGCATGGTAGATGTTATCAGACCACCTATAACCACCGTAGCAAGCGGACGTTGTACTTCAGCGCCCGCACCTGTGGAAATTGCCATTGGCAAGAAGCCCATTGCAGCAGCGGCAGCGGTTAGAAATACGGGACGAAGGCGGTCGGCTGTGCCTTTTATAACCAATTCATCCATGTTAGTCATACCACCTTTTTGTAAGTCTTTCAGATGTTCAATAAGCACTATTCCATTCAACACAGCTACACCAAATAAGGCGATAAACCCGACACCCGCAGAAATACTAAACGGCATTCCACGTATCCACAAAGCCATTATCCCACCCACCACCGACAGAGGTACCGCTGTAAAAATCATTATGGTATCTTTCAAGGATTTGAATGCGAAGTGAAGAAAAATAAATATCAACGCCAATGCAATTGGTACGGCATAAGTGAGTCGTTTGGCGGCATTTTGCAAATTTTCAAACTGGCCACCATAGCTAACGTAATAACCGGGATTAAGTTTCACGTTTTTATTCACCGTTGCTTGAATGTCTTTCGCTACCGATTGCAAATCTCGATTGCGTACATTCACGCTCACTACCACGCAACGTTGGGTGTTTTCGCGGCTGATTTTCGCAGGACCTGTTGTATAATGTATGTTTGCCAACTCGCTCAACGGTACTTGCGAACTGTTTGGAAGCAGCACTGGCAATTTACGTATATTATCAATATCAACTCTGTCGGCTTCTTGCAAGCGAAGTACCAGATCAAAGCGTCGTTCTCCCTCGAAAACACTACCTGCAACCTCACCTCCAAAAGCCGCTGCTAAATAAGAGTTAAGTGTCTTAATATCAACTCCATAATAAGCAATCCTTGAACGATTATAGGTAACATTCATTTGGGGAAGTCCGGTGGTTTTTTCCAAAATCACATCGTCTGCACCATCAATTTTTTCAACCAACTCTTTGATTTCCTCTCCTTTATGGCTTAAATAATCCAAATCCTCGCCAAAGACTTTAACTGCAATATCAGCACGCACACCTGTTATCAACTCATTGAAACGCATCTCAATAGGTTGTGTAAACTCATAATCAATTCCTGGTATTACACTCAACGCTTCTTTGAATTTTTCTGCCAAAGCCTCCTTGGTTTTAGCAGACTTCCAAGTTTTTTTGGGTTTTAAACGAATTATCATATCAATTTCTTCCATAGACATCGGGTCGGTTGGCACTTCTGCTGCACCAATACGACAGACTATTTTTTCTACTTCGGAAAAATTATCCATCAAAATATTCTCCATCTGCGTAGTTAGTTCGATCGTTTTGGAAAGCGAAGTCCCCGTTTTCAGTACGGGCTGAATAACGAAATCACCTTCGTCGAGTGTAGGAATAAATTCACCTCCCATCCTGTTGAAAATCAGTCCTGATAGTATCAACGTTAGGAATGAGAGTGTGAACACAAGAGCTTTTTTATTCAAAGCCCATTTCAAAACGGGCTGGTAAGATTTTTGGGCAAATTCGATGATTTTATCCGAAAAATTCTTTTTACTTACATCAACAGGACGTAAGAAAATGGAAGAAATCACAGGCAACCAAGTCAGGCAGAAAATCATTGCTCCGATTATAGCAAAACCAAACGCCAACGCCATCGGACGAAACATTTTACCTTCTACACCTTGTAGTGAAAGAATTGGAATAAAGACAATTAAAATAATAAACTGTCCGAAAATGGCTGATTTCATCATGGTTGACGCACTCTCTTTCGTGATTTCGTCGTTCAACTTCAACCTCTCTTCGGGAGAAGTATTCCGAAACTGTAACTGGTTGGCTGTTAGCCGTACTACGACATATTCTACGATAATTACCGCTCCATCAATGATAATTCCGAAGTCGAGTGCACCAAGACTCATCAGGTTGGCATCTATACCAAAAATAAACATCATAGAAAGAGTAAAAAGGAGTGATAAGGGTATCATAGAGGCGATTACCAGCGCCGAACGCATATTCCCCAAAAGCATTAAAACCACAAAAAAGACAATAATACAGCCGAAAATTAGGTTTTCTAAAACTGTTGTCGTTGTTTTACTGATCAACTCACTTCGCTCTAAAATGGGATTGATATAAACCCCTTCGGGAAGAGTTTTTTGCACCTCTGCCACCCTGGCTTTTACTTCGTTTATTACTTTTTTGGAGTTGGCATCTTTCAGCATCATAATCTGTCCGAGTACTTTTTCACCCTCGCCATTGGCTGTAATGGAGCCAAAACGATTTGCATAGCCGAAATGCACTTTTGCTACA
>JAAYWF010000062.1 GCA_012516825.1 Lentimicrobium sp.
AAAATGAAAAACTTGCAGGTAGTGCCTGCAGAATGCTTATACCCCGTAAAATAATAACAGATAATAATATAAAATTTAAAAATTTGCGTTTCCGAGAAGATGCAATATTTTGTATTGAGCTGCTGTTAAAAACTAATAATGTTTTAGTATTAGATGAAGCATTATATTTTTATCATTTAAACCAACGTTCAGTATCACGCGACATTAGAGTTGAACACTTAACTGAATTTGTCAATTATTTAATTTGTTTAAATGACACACTGTTACTTGGCAATTTTGATCAAAAAAAACAAAAAAACATTTTAAATTCGCAAAAGCAGATGGTAATAAATATATTTTTTCGCACTATATTTAATGCAAATTTAAAATATCACCAAAAAATAAAATTACTTAACCACTATTTAAGCAAAGATATTTTCGCTAATTATAAGTCAATAGAAGCCAGAGGGACTAAAGGCGAAAAACAATTGTTTTATCTGGTCAAAACAAAAATGTATTTTATAATTAATTTTTATTATTGGTTAAAAAATAGGTGCTTTAAAAGACAAGGTTTTGGCTTCTAAACTTACACTTATGACTTATATTTCCTCACTGAAAGTGAGTTTTTAAGGATTGATTAGATTTGCTATCAAAATTTTAGAATAATGGAGATCTTAAAAGGTAAGATTCAGGAGTTAAGCAATATTTTTTTGTCTGAGATAATAAGTTACAGGCGCGAATTACATAAATATCCTGAACTCTCAATGCAGGAATTCAAAACATCATCTTTTATAAAACAAAAACTTAGAGATTTTGGTATTTCTTCCCTACAAGATATTGCTACAACGGGTGTCATTGCACTTGTTAAAGGCAGAAATCCCGATCAAAAAAGTATTGCGTTACGGGCAGATATGGACGCATTACCTATTCAGGAGAACAATGATGTGGAGTATAAATCACAAAACCATGGAGTGATGCACGCTTGCGGACATGACGTACATTTAGCATCATTACTTGGGACAGCTAAAATTTTGTTTGAATTACGAAATGATTTTGACGGCACTGTAAAGCTTTTCTTTCAGCCATCGGAAGAGAAATATCCGGGAGGCGCAATAATGATGATAAAGGAAGGGGCAATGAAGAATCCTAAACCCGTTCATGTATTTGGCCAGCATGTTTGCCCCGATATTGAGGTTGGTAAAATTGGTGTCAGGGCAGGAAAATACATGGCCTCCACCGATGAGCTGCATATAACTGTTAAAGGAAAAGGCGGACATGCTGCAAAACCATGGAAAAATATTGATCCCGTACTTATTACTGCTCATATTATTGTGGCGTTACAACAGATCGTAAGCCGCAATGTCCCCCCGGAAATTCCTACGGTTGTTTCTTTTGGACAAATAATAGCTAATGGAAGAACAAATATTACTCCTGACGAAGTGTATGTAGCAGGTACTATACGTACATTTGACGAGAAGTGGCGAAAAGAGATACATCAACGGATTGCCCGAATGTCGGAAATGATAGCGGAAAGTATGGGGGGTAGTTGTATAGTAACGATAAAGCATGGATATCCATCACTCTACAATAATCCTTCATTGACTGTAAATGTGAAAGATTGGGCTGAAAATTACTTAGGAAGAGAAAATGTTGTTGAACTACCTTTACGTATGACGGCGGATGATTTTGCCTACTTTGCCGAAGAAGTCCCATCCTCTTTTTATCGTCTTGGAATATCTAATGTAGAAAGAGGTATAGTGTCGGAGCAACATTCGGCTACATTTGATGTTGATGAAAACTGCCTTAAAACAGGAATGGGACTTATGGCATGGATAGCCGTTAATGCCTTGAAAAATTTAGATTGAAAACAGTGCTTATGCGTGTCCGATAATTACGGCGTTTATAATTATTTTAACCTTCAGCAGATAAGGAATCAACAACAATCGTAAATTTGTCGTTAGCGGTTATTGTAATAGAAAAAAGTAACTAACCAAAATGACAGAAATAAAAATTTTAATAGCCCTGCTACCCGTAATTTTTATGGTACACGACTTTGAAGAAATTATTATGTTCAAGCCGTGGCTTACAAAAAACAGCTTAGAAATTAAAAGACGCTTTCCTAAGCTTGATACTTTTTTGACAAAGAAAAGGATTTACAGTATATCCTCTTCTGGCTTTGCCGTTGCTGTATTACACGAATTTATACTTATTTCCGCAGTAACCTACCTATTTCTTTTGTACGACAACTACAATTGGTGGTTTGCCGCTTTCTCCGCTTACTCCATTCACCTTTTAGTTCATATCGGGCAATGGATTCTTTGGCGAAAATATATTCCGGCAATTCTAACCTCAATAGTTACATTAACTTATTGTATTTACACTCTTTGTGTTTTTACGAAAACCATACAAGTCAGTTTTGAAACGATGTTGTTATGGACATTGATCGGTCTTGTTATAACTTTATTGAGTTTCCCTTCTTCATTCTATCTTGCCTTGAAATTTGAAAAATGGAGAGGTGATGTTTATGTTAATAAATAATGCTAATTTTATCACCACTTTTTTAAAATAACGATAAGTTTAGCATGGCAAAAAATAGGAGCATAATGGTTGAAGGCAGGGAGATATCGGTTATTCTTGAAAAAGAACAGGAATATATTTCGCTGACGGATATGCTGAAAGCTAAGGATGGCGATTTTTTTATTTCCGATTGGCTTCGTAATAGAAATACGGTTGAATATCTTGGCATTTGGGAGTCTGTTTATAATCCCAATTTTAATTGGGGCGAATTTGCCATAATTAAAGGTCAAGCAGGTTTGAATAGTTACAAACTTAGCGAAAAAGAATGGGTTGACAAAACCAATGCAATAGGGCTAAAGGCGATTGCAAGTAGATATGGCGGAACTTATGCCTACCCCGAAATTGCTTTTGAATTTGGAATGTGGATTAGTCCACAATTCAAATTTTATCTTGTAAAAGAGTTCCAGCGCTTCAAAAGCGAAGAGAATGACCGTCTAAAATTAGAATGGAACTTACAACGTACCCTACCCAAAGTAAACTATCACATCCGCACAGATGCCATAGAAGAGAACCTTATTCCGCAGGAGATCACCAAGCAACAGGCGGGTATTGTTTATGCCAACAAAGCCGATTTACTGAATGATGCCCTTTTTGGAATTACGACTAAAGAATGGCAGGACAGTAATCCCGACAATACAGGAAACATACGGGATTACGCTACATTGGAACAGCTTGT
>JAAYWF010000063.1 GCA_012516825.1 Lentimicrobium sp.
AGCGCTCATCTTTGAAACGTAGCCGTGATCGTTGGTAAAATTGCCCATAGTATTAATGCCATATTGAGGCCAGAACACTTCAGTAAAATGTTGTGTAATAATCATATCATTAACAACAGGAGCAATAACATTTTCAAACGAAGCGCCCAACATGTTAATATAAGCCGACCATCCGCTCCAACCCAAAGGCATAAGGATATCCTGTGAAGGAACTCCGCCAACAGTCAGTTGCACCGGCACAGTTACCTCTGGTTGAGTGATAAATGGATTATTACTTGCAAATAAGATATCGGCATTGTAAACGCCATAATCCAATCCAGCCGAGTTAAAGAATACAAATACATTCATTGATTCTCCTGCATTAAGAAAACTTGCTGATGGCTCTAAGCTTAACCATGAGGTAATAGAAACCTTAAAATCAACTGCGTTACCATAATTATATGTAGCACATGGATCAGTTACTAATGATTTCCTGTTGGTTCTGTAACGTATTACGTGAGTACCTCCAGGCGCATCCATCGGAATGGTAATATTAAAAGTATATGGAGTATTGGCTG
Organism: Lentimicrobium sp.; assembly: GCA_012516825.1. GTDB lineage: Bacteria > Bacteroidota > Bacteroidia > Bacteroidales > 4484-276 > RZYY01. The sequence goes on from JAAYWF010000063.1 coordinate 558, forward strand.
TTGCACATACCGCATCGTTCAGGATCAACTCACCCACATTGCTCAAAACAAAATCATCATTAAAGTCAATCCAAACGTCGAAATATGTGTCGGTATAACCGGCTGTTACAGTAAGAACGTAAGTATGTCCGGCCTCAACCTCATGTACCATATCCCTATAATCATGATACCATGGCGGAATACCTGAACATGGGATGTTAGATACATTTATGTTTGCAAAATCCCATGAAGTAAGCCCGTCGCCAAATGAACAACCATTAGAATAGAGATTATCAACACAAAGTGAAGGCTCAATATTTGTAACAGCTTTCGTTTTGCAATTATTTGCAGCATGTTCGTCGCCGGCAAGGTTAGTGCAAGCCTCAAAATTGTATATGCCATAAGCCGAAAGGTTAGCCATACCGGCTGTTATTTCTGCAGTAGCTCCGGAAGCAAGCGGACCGGCATAAGCGCCATTAAATGATGCGCTACCCTGGCCACTCATAGTTACTGTCCATGGAATATTAGACTGAGCGGCAGTACCATAATTCTTAATAATGAATTTCATCTCTTCTGCGCCGGTTAAGTTAACACCGGTGTTAGGCGCTGAAATTACCTGTACTCCAACATCTTTTGCAGGCTGAGCGCCAGCAGTACCTTTAATGATAAATGCGCCACCTTGTCCAGTAGAAGTGCCACCATCCTGCCAATTTTGCCATCCTGCAGATGTAGCCTGAAGTTCATTGCCCGTAGTAGTTTGGCCAAGAATGGTTACAGGAACTCCCCATGGACCTGATGAGGCAGATCCGGTAAGCCCCCACTGTACCCAATAAGTACCAGCATTAAGAATACAGCCTGACATATCTGCTACAATCTCCATAATTGGACGGCCGGTATAAGTCAAATCAGTATCTAATACACGGTAAACATCAATAAAATAGGTTGATATCATCCTGTTAGTTGTCAGATCTCCCCAAACCACAACGCCACCAGCATTTGGCGCTCCATCCCATATCTGAACATAAACACCTGTAAAGGTTGAAGTAGCGCCGGAACCAGTCTGATAAGCATAAAATTTAATCGCTTCAAGATTCCAGATCCCTGTTACCTCAAAATCATCAGCTAAATAATAATAGTTACCGGGCGACATATTATGATTCACATTTGGACCATAAGCATTCATGCCAAGGTTAGTTTGCACTGCACTTGCATCTTTACCTCCGGCCCCACCCCCCGGATGAGTAATAAACGGACCGTTGTTATATAACCCTGCACGCGAAGGATCGCTGGTAATGTATGAGGTATAATGCATACCACCCACAGGCTGTGCAGTTGCTTTAACATTATGAACGTTATCAGAGGCAGGATTTGGATATCTTTCTAATGCAGCATGTTGTTCGTATTGCTCGGCAACCCATTTTGGGTCAATTTCCCTGTCGGGACCGGCGACTGAAGCACGGTTGCCTTTTCCGAGAAAATCAACAACGGCATCAAATTCAATTGGACCATTACCGGTGTTACTTAAAGTAAGAATTTTGGTTGTTAACTGTGGCGGTGCGCTATGAACTTCATCAAGTGAACCCGGTGTTACGGTCAGCACACCATAAACAATAATAGAAACAGTTACAGGACCGGCCGGCTCTGACTCGCCCTGATAATAAACTGCAGTTACCTCATAGGAATAGGTGCCGGCAGGAAGATCAA
>JAAYWF010000011.1 GCA_012516825.1 Lentimicrobium sp.
AACAAGTTGTTCTAACCAATAATACACGGTTTATTTTTTAATGATTTTGAGATTTGATGAGCTATTTTGGCTTGAAATACTCAGAACATAAATACCCGGAGTTTTGCACGGAGTATTTATTTCCCCTGTGTTACTCTGTGTAGTTTTTTTTTGTTACACAGAGTTTCTCAGTATGAAGCGATGCTGTTAGGCTTGCATCCACTTTTATCATTTTACTTACCATCATCAAACGCTCCCCCGAAAGCCCGTTCTATATCCCTATAAGCAGCATTTTGAAAAGATCTAACCCGCTGTTGGGTTTTTCAACACGAAGAAAGCTATTCAAACACCAACTTTATTAGCTTTTCCGCTTTCGATTTATTTGAATAAACACCCTTAAGCAGCTCCTTGCGGCGTTCCACTTCACTATGTTTAAATTCGCGTTTAAAAACTTCATCTATCTTAATTTTCATCTCCTTATCGCTGTTGGCAATCTCGCACAACTGATCAAGACCTGTCCCTGTAACCATATGCTTATTAACTAAACAAAAGCGTCCTTGATATAAGGTATTTAAAAGTTTTAGCTTTAATCCTGTAGGCTGAAAAGTAACCAACACATTTACATGAGCATTTCGAATAAGTCCGAAAAGTGTATCATCATCAGGGTTGGGCACAACCGATACGTTAACGTACTTTTGCGCCAGACGAGTTAAGCTCTCGGGCGGATCAAGCCCGGCAATAATCAGTTGATAATCGCTGCCGCGAAATACTTTTTCAATCAAATATCTGGCTGCCTGATAATTCTCCATAACCGATAATTTACCATGATACAAAGCATAATAGCCACGTCCTGAAATAACTGAAAATTCATCATTAGGATGAAAACTAGGAAGGTAAACCACTCTTTGGCCAGGAAACTGCTGTTGCAAATAAAGGGTGTCGCTTTGCGAAACAACTAACATCAGCGAGGCATGTTTCAAGATTTTCTGATAGATAAATAATTTTAAGCTTGCCAAAAGGAAGTAAGGTTTTCGCAACAGGTTGCGCTCGGCTTTGAAAAGATGATAATAGTAATGATGTTCAATGTTGCTTTCGCGATATATTTTTTTTCTGTTTTTCAATCGTTTATCATCAATGAAATAGCACGAATGCAGTCCTTCAAAAAGAATTGGATATTCATCTTGTACCAGCCTGTTGATCAACTCTTTTGATCTTCTGCTTTGGACAATGTAAGGGCGCTTGTAAAGAGAATTCCAAATTCCGGTGGAGCGAGGGTAATAATAGACATTTTCGCACCACTGTTCAAGCTCCTGAGCCGGCTTGCGGCCATATTCATAACAATGCAGGTGAATCTTAACCCCCGCCCTCTTCAAGGCTACAAGCTTATAATAAACATCAATGATACCCCCATAATTGGGTGGATATGGGATGTCGAAAGAGATAATGTGCAGATGCATGTCAGGCATATTTTTCAAAAATTTTCATCAACACCTTTTGTTCATTTTGCCAAGTAAGTTTTTCAGAAGCTTTATGGCAGTTTTGGCGATATACTTTCAGTTTTTCATTATCCGATATCATCTCCGTTATTCTTTTGGCTATATGTTTCGGATCGTGATTTTCTATAGTTTCCCCTACCTGATACTTGTCAATTATCTTTTTCACTTCAACCAAAGGCGATGCTAACACCGGCGTTCCGGCATTTATATAATCAAATAGCTTGTTAGGGAGCGAGAATCTATAGTTGATGTTGGTGTCTTTATCAAGCGTCAAGCCTAATGTAGCATTAGCAGTATAATGAAACAAACGGTCAAAAGGCATTTTTGGCAGAAAAATTACCTTATCGCCCAATCCCATTTCATCTTTCATGTGTTTCAAAATATCAATTACATCGCCACTGCCGATAATCAGCAAGATGACATTATCCAAATATCTCATAGCCTCTATCGCTTCCTCCGCACCACGCTGAATATTTATCCCGGCTCCCTGAAGCAATATTATCGGTATATTTTCCGGAAGCCCAAGCTCTTCACGACTTTTTATACTTTCATAAACCGGCGCCAACGAAATGTTACGCACCACATTTACCTTTACCCCATACAAATCATAGTAAAGATCAGAAATTGATTCGTTTACCGTAATTACATCTTTAAGCTTGGGAAAAATCGCCTTTTCAATTCTTTTCCAAATTCCTTGTACGAACTTTCGGTTTACCAACTCCGGTGTTTCTGTAAAAAACTCATGGCTATCATACACCAATGACACCGACTTCATCCGTGATAAAAGATAATTGGGTAAAAGTGTATCGAGATCGTTAGAATAAAGCAGTTCCACTTTTTTAAATAATAATAAAAAGAACAATCTGATATTGAACTCCATATAAAACAACGGGCCGCGCTTAAAGAGGAGTCCCATTCGATGCATTTGGTAAGCACGTTGCGGAAGCGGCAGACTATCCGGCAGTTTACGACCAATCAACAGCACGTCAAAACCCGCCTGAACAAGTACATTACAGGTCTTATCTACCCTACGGTCGGTAACAAGATCGTTAATTACAGAAACAATAGCTCTTTTCAATTACGCTGCATTTATTTATGCGAAAGTAAGCATTTGATAATTACTTAAAAATCTATTGATCATCAATTAAACCGAAACCTCTTGATCATCGGCCTAAAACTTATTTTAACCGCTAAAAGAAAAATGACAAAAATCATTACTTTTGAACCAATATATTCCGTTTATTATGCAACGATTTCTTGAAAAAACAAGTCGCTACATTTGCACACAACATCAACACAATCTGGCTGATATCTGTGTTGTTCTGCCAAATCGCAGGGCTGGTTTATTTTTGAAAAAGATCATTCCGGGTATCGTTGAAAAAACTACATGGGCGCCAGATATTTTTTCTATCGAAGATTTTATTATTCACCTTTCCGGTTTCAGTCTGGCCGACCAAATTGACCTGCTCTTTACTCTTCATCAAATTCATCAGGACATAGAAAAAGAGGATACCCACTCATTTGAAGATTTCCTTTCGTGGGGTCAACTTATTTTAAGCGATTTTAACGATATAGATTTACATCTTGCAGATGCAAAATCTCTATTTACCTATCTCTCCGAAGCCAAAGCTATTGAAAGATGGAATCCATCAAGCGCCACGCTTTCCGAATCTGTAAAAAAATATCTACGTTTCTATCAATCACTGATCCATTACTACACAAGCCTACACGGTCGTTGTATAGCAAACAAATCGGGCTACCAGGGATTGATATTCAAAAGGGCTTCCGGACTTATCGAACAAATCATACCAAATTTGAAATGGCAAAAGGTCTATTTCGCAGGTTTTAATGCTTTAACCCCTTCTGAGCAAAAAATTATCACCACCTTGGTTGAATCCAAGAAAGCGGAAATACTTTGGGATGCTGACGACTACTACGTTTCCAACTCAATGCAGGAGGCCGGTTACTTTTTAAGAAAAGAGATTGAAAAAAACGAACTTAAAAAGTTTAAATGGGTGGACGAGGGATTTAGAAAGATCATTAAAGAGGTAAACCTAATAGGAGTACCCAATAATTTAGGACAGGCGAGATATGCTGCAAGTGTCATTGGCAATTGGGCAGGTACAAATACCACAACAGCAGATACACTAAGCAATGCAGCACTTGTGCTGACGGATGAAAACCTTTTGTTTCCGGTACTAAATTCGTTGCACGACAACACACCGAAATTCAATGTAACAATGGGTTTGCCAATTAAGCTGACTGTCGTTTTTCAACTCTTCAACCACATTATACGGGCCTTTGAGAATGCTGACAGATTTCAATCGTTAAACCAAAACAAAGCCAAAGGTTTTTATTATTCCGATATCATCGTAATCCTTCAACATCCCATTCTTTTCGATTTAAAAGGGACAAATAATAGTCTAAATAAGATAAAAAAGGCTAAGAGAGCCTTTTACCGGCCAGACGAAATAACACCGCTATTTGATAACTATCAACAAGAGATAAAGGAGATACTGCTTACTATTTTTGGCCACCTCACTCCTACTGTAAGTCAACTGATAGAAAACATGATATTTATCATTGGCAAGCTTCGCAAAATAATCAATGAAAATGTTAATGAGCAAAGTGAAGCGGCAAATCCCGAAATTGAATATCTGTTTCACCTTTCCGGTATCTTTACCCGTTTACAGGGTTTGCTCGCCAAACATCAGATTTGCATTACGCTGAAAGCTTTTAAATACCTTTTCAATCAAATTATACAAAGCAACAGGGTACCTTTTGAAGGCGAGCCTCTTACAGGGCTACAGATTATGGGGTTATTGGAAACCCGTACTCTTGATTTCGAAAAAGTGATAATCCTGTCGGTCAACGAAGGCATTATCCCACCCACTTCAACTTTAAACTCCATCATCCCGCTCGATATAAGACAAACATTCGGCTTGCCGGGAATAATGGAAACAAATGCCGTTTCGGCATATCATTTTTATCGGCTGTTACAAAGGGCAAAAGAGATACATTTAGTATATAATACTGAACCCGACGATCTTGGCGGTGGTGAAGCAAGTCGTTTTATAATGCAGTTGGAACACGAACTGAAACAATATCAACCGGCACATATCATTTCAAAAAAGATAATTCACCAACCAATACCTGATATAACATTCGACAATATAATTGTGATCGAAAAGGAGGAGGCGGTTTATAGAAAATTATTAGATAAAGCAAAACAAGGACTTTCGCCAACTTCACTCAACAGTTTTATTGAATGCGGTTTGAAGTTTTATTTCAGCGATATTGCCGGCATTAAAGAGGAAGATGAGATGGAAGAATTTATTGAGTCGAAGACAATCGGAAGCATTATACACCGAACGCTTGAACTTTTATATAAGCCATATATTAACAAAGCTCTTCGAGCTGATGACATTAACGAGATGAAGCAAGCAGCACAACAGGATATTGCAACAGCATTTGCCGATAAGTACCCTGGAGGCGAGTTCACCTATGGCTGGAACAGGCTAATTAAGGAGGTAATCCATAATTTTGTTGAAGCTTTCTTAAAAAACGAACAAAAGTTTTTGTCGGCTCAAAAACAACTCAATCGCCATCTTACTATTCTCAAACTTGAACACCCGCTAAACGCAATAATTCACTTAGATATAACCGGTGATGCAGATATAAAGATCAAAGGAATAATTGACCGCGTAGATCAGATAGAGGGAAAATTGCGTATCATAGATTACAAAACCGGCAAAGTTGAAAAAAATGATTTAACCTTCGACACATGGGAATCGTTCGCTATCTCCGAGAACAAAAGCAAAGCTATTCAAGTACTGATATATTCATGGCTCTACGAAAAAAATTATTCTCAACAGGAATTTCCGTTTATTTCAGGAATTTTCGCTTTGCAAAAACCCTCCATTGGCTTGCTTAGTTTTGCTATAAAACAAGAGATCAATGAAAATCAGCAGTATTTAGTTGATAAGACGACTTTGAGAAAGTTTGAAGAGATTTTAAAAGAGATACTCACTAACCTGTTTGACAAATCAATCCCCTTTACACAAACGACAAACCTCAACATTTGCCAATATTGTGATTTCAAAAAGATCTGTCAACGTTTGAAGCTTTCCTAATGGATTTAGAAATAAAGTTTTATTTTTGCAACAATGTTGCATAAATCAGATATCAGCACTTCAGAACTTCTTAAAAAACATAACTTGAGTCAAACGAAAGTCAGGAAGCAGCTCATCAATATTTTGAAGAACAGCAATGTAGCTCTTTCGGCATCGGATGTTGCCAGACAAATGCCGGCAACCTGCGATAGGGTAACTCTTTATCGTAATTTCAAAACTTTGGTTGAAAAAGGTATATTGCACCAGATAACCATCAATAACCATGAATCATTTTATGTTCTGCCGCAAATTGATTCGAAAACCAACGAAAACAACACCGAGCATATTCATTTTAGATGTGTAAAATGCAGTATCGTTCAATGTCTTCACAGCAGCCCGATAGAGTCAATCAATCTGCCGGAAGGTTTTTCGAAGTTAGATACTAACTTTATTGTTTACGGAACCTGTAAAAATTGTAATACGATTTCAAATTAATAATTTAAAGATTTTAAAAGTGAAAATTAAACAGAGTGATACACCATGAAAGTAACAGCTTGCCGCCATACACATTTTAACGCTACTCACCGTCTGCACAACCCAAACTGGGATGACGAAAAGAATGAAAAAGTCTTTGGCTCATGCAACAACCCCAACTACCATGGTCATAACTATAATCTAATCGTCAAAGTGAAGGGAGAGGTTGATCCTGAGACAGGTTATGTGATGGACATGAAAGTATTGAAAGATATTGTTAAAAAGCATATTGAAGATAGATATGACCATAAAAATCTCTATTTAGATGTGAGTGATTTTGCCGACCTGAACCCAAGCGCTGAAAACATTGCAATCAAAATATGGAATATATTGCGCGAACAGATAGACTCAAAATTTGAGCTATCGGTAGTGCTTTACAAAACTGATCGAAATTTTGTGGAATACGATGGCGAGTAACAGTTACTATAAATTGACTTTGCAAATGAAAAGAGTACTAACAAAAGTCTTTACTCTAATCCTTGTACTGCCGATCAGGATTTATCAATACATTATTTCACCTCTTCTACCGGCTGCATGCAGGCACATTCCCACCTGCTCGGAGTATGTCGCCCACGCTTTAAAACTTCATGGCCCGTTGAAGGGTGGAAAATTGGCAGCCAACCGCATTTTGCGTTGTAACCCATGGGGAACCTCAGGCGTGGACCCTGTCCCTAAGTTTTTGATAAAAAAGATAAAAATAAACACATCCATTTTTACGAAGCAACGGTTTAAAACCTGTAATGTGCTAAAACACAACCCTCGTGTTATAGTTTTAGCGCTTGTTGTATCGGTCGTATCATTTTTAGCTTCATGTGCATCACCTGAGAATGGCAAAACTGCCAAACCCACAGTGTTAGTAAGCATTGCTCCTTACAAATATTTTGTTGAACAAATCGCAAGCGACCTTGCCGACATAATGATCTTAATACCGCCAGGAACCAATCATCACGATTATGACCCGTCGCCAAGGCAACTGCAAGCATTAACAAAAGCTAAACTCTTATTCATTAACGGAGGACTTCCTTTGGAACAAAATTTAGTTCCCTCATTGCGCCAAAACCAACCTGAATTAAAGATCATCAACCTTAGTGAAGGCATAAACCTTATATATGATGATGATGATGATGATGCTAATAATCATAATCATCATGGCCACAACTACGATCCTCACATTTGGCTCTCGTTCAATAATGGGCTTATAATAGCAAAAAATGTGATGACAGCGCTTTTGGAAATGTTTCCTGAACATCAGGAGAGAATAACAGCCAACTATAACACACTTAAGGCAAAAATAAATGAGGCTATCGAACTTAACAATGTTGAGATGGCTAATCTTAAATGCCGACAGTTTGTAATTTTCCATCCGGCATTGAGCTATTATGCCCGCGACTATAACTTAGAACAGATATCAATTGAACACGAAGGCAAAGAACCTACGCCATCGCAGCTTAAAAAGATAATTGATATTGCCCGAAAAACCGGTGTACAGGTTGTGTTTATTCAAAAAGAGTTCGACGCTTCCAATGCAAGATTAGTTGCCGAATCAATTAATGGAAAAATAGTGCAGATTGATCCTCTTGCCGAAGAGTGGTTGGATAACCTTAAAGCTATTGCCTCCCTTATCAATTATCCAAATCCTTAAATACGATGGATAAAATTATTGAATTACAAAATGTTACAGCAGGTTATGGCGAGGACATCATTCTTCGGAATGTGAACATCGCCATTCATCGCAACGACTTCATCGGGGTAATAGGCCCTAACGGTGGTGGAAAAACAACATTAGTTAAAGTAATTCTGGGACTTATTAAACCTATTACCGGAAAAGTAATTTACTATGACAGTATGAAGGAGGGTAAGCAGCAAAAAATAGGGTATTTGCCACAAAATAGTGATACAGATAAAGTTTTTCCTATTTCCGTGTTAGATGTCGTGTTATCCGGTCTTGCTCAACCTAATAGGCTTATCAATCGTTTTTCGAAAGCGCAAAAAGCTAAGGCGCGTGAGATACTTGAATCAACAGGCATCTTGCATCTGGCCGACAAGAATTTCGGCGAGCTGTCGGGCGGAGAGATGCAGCGCGTTTTCCTTTGTAGAGCCATTGTATCCGATCCAGAGCTTCTTATCCTTGACGAACCCAACACCTTTGTTGATAATAAATTTGAAAGCGACCTCTATCATACCCTAAAAAAATTAAACGAGCATAAGGCGATCATCATGGTGTCGCATGATGTCGGGACAATCGCGTATTACGTAAAATCAATAGCCTGCGTAAACAGAGAACTTCATTATCATCAATCCAACATCATTTCGCAAGAACAATTGGATGCATACAACTGCCCGATACAAATAATTGCTCACGGCAGCGTTCCGCATACTATCCTGAAAGAGCATAATGAATAGACTATGGAAACAATTATCACTCTTTTTGAATATCGTTTTTTTACCAATGCCCTACTTGCAGCCCTATTTGCCAGCATCACCTGTGGGATAACCGGCGCTTACATAGTCTCCAGAAGAATCGTATTCATCAGCGGAGGGATCACACATGCATCGTTTGGCGGAATAGGGATAGGATACTTTTTTGGTTTTAATCCTATTGTAGGCGCAATGATCTTCAGTGTGTTATCAGCGTTTGGCATTGAATATATGTCAAAAAAAACCAACCTACGCGAAGATTCGGTAATTGCCATTTTATGGTCGTTCGGTATGGCAGTCGGGATTATCTTTATCTTTCTTACACCAGGATATTCAGCCAATCTGATGAGCTTTCTTTTTGGCAACATACTTACTGTTACAAAATTAAACCTTGTCTTCTTATTGATTTTAGCCCTTTTAATAACCGGCATCTTTCTGGTTTTCTTTAAAACAATATTGTTCATTGCCTTCGACGAACAATATGCACGAGCCGTTAAACTTCCCGTAGAAACTATCAACTATCTGATGATTACATTAGTAGCGCTGACAATTGTATTTAATATAAAAGTCGTTGGGATCATTCTCGTAATTTCGCTGCTCACGATCCCACAAACCATCGCCAACATTTTTACAAAGAAATTTGAAATAATGATTTGGCTCTCCATCATTATAGGATTTCTTGGCAGTATCTCAGGCCTATTACTCTCTTATTATCTGAATGTACCATCGGGCGCCGCAATCATCTTCTTTCTTGTAATCCTATTTTTCATAAGTAAGATTTTCAGAAATATTCTAACTTCATTGCGCATCAGAAAACAAATTCAATAGCATTTATAACATTTACCTAAGTCAGCAAAACAATTTGCCATAACCTGCTTAGCGCCGCTAATTTAATTCCGCCCTCGGATAAAGTTACCAAATCACCAATTTGCTTTTTAATCGTATATTAATATCCACCGGTATTGTTTTATTAATAAAAACCATTGCCAAAATTTAAAAAGTTTTATAAGGAAACAGCGCTTACCAGATTATCCTAATTGTCCAAGATCCAAAATTTGTGGGTTGTAGTAATGGTAAATTATGGCCGAAGCCAAATCAAAAATTCTATTATCCGTCTTGTCAATTATTCCTGTGTCGGAAGTGCATACTATTCCATTTGAACTTTCAATAAGTGATCTATCTACATCTTTCTGTAATTTGATAAAAACATTTGCACCTTCGGTGAAGTCTATCTCTTTCAAAATAATGCTGATCTCCATACTTGATTCAACTTGACTGTCGAGATAAATTTCAATATTTTGGATATTAAGTACCGGTAAATACTTTTTCAGAAGCCGAGTAGCCTCCGTCAGTTTATTTAAAGTTTGGATTTTGGCTCGAACGTTGGAAGCATCTCTTACCAATCCGTCTGTGGCAATAAAGACCGGTAACCCCTGCAAATAAGAGGCTATGGTGATAATAACATTAAGCCCGTCAACAATAAGGTTATCATTTTTTGAAAGCTCGTTGGACTTTACCATCTTACCGGAGCGCTTTTGACAACTTATTTCAGAAAAAATCCCTCGATAAAGCATTGATCGTTCTACTGCCTTTAACTCATGACGATTTCCAACAAGATCGAGTATGTTTCTCGGCAGATAGCCCTGATCAACAAGATATTGGTAATCTCTTACCGCATGAAGAAAGTTTTGGGAAATCATTATTGTCAAAATTATGTACGGCTGATTTGGTTACTTTTGTCGGATAAAAAACAAAACTATGAAAATTCGAATCATTAACGGTCCTAATCTGAATTTGCTTGGCAGGCGCGAAATCGAAATTTATGGCATTCGATCATTTGACGAATATCTTGATAGTCTGAAAAAAATATTTACAAATTATACACTTGATTATTTCCAAACGAATGTGGAGGGCGAAATTATCAATTCTCTACATGAGGCTGAATTTAATTACGATGGTATTATCATAAATGCAGGTGGATATACGCATACCTCTATTGCAATTGGTGATGCAATCAAAGCCTTAACCATACCTGTTGTTGAAGTGCATATAAGCAATATTTTCAGTCGTGAACAATTCAGGCACACCTCATTTATTGCACCAAATGCAGCAGGTATAATTGCCGGTTTCGGATTAGACGCCTACCGATTAGCTATTTTAGCTCTTGAAAATATCGGTAAAAAAAGTAAAGGGCTTCAGGCATTATAACTGTTACAATCTTTTGTTTTTTATCATATGGAAAATGATAAGAAAAGCCTTAAACGCTTAAATACTATATTTGCAACCTAATTAAAATAACTCTTATTATGCTTCAGAGAATACAAACGCTCTTTTTGCTGATTGTGATAATTGCCGGAATTGTTTTGATGTTTGTTCCGCTGGCAGTCTATTATTCGGAAATGGGATATTATATCAAGTTTTTTCTTTACGGTGTAAAAAATCTGGCACACGATCCTTTTGGAGCCGAATCCCCAAGACTTTTCAGCGCCTTTTTCGGAAAGCCTTTGCTTATCGTAC
>JAAYWF010000064.1 GCA_012516825.1 Lentimicrobium sp.
AAAGATATTACAATGAAAATACTGAAAACTTTGTTCTGGGCGAGGATATTGTTAAGTTTCTTTATATCAAGATCAAAGACGATGCGCCGGCTTTAAAACAAATAGTTAAGCTTTTTAAAACAAATTTTGTTCGTAACTTAGACTCATTGGTTTATTATGCCATCAATTTCAGCGAAGACTATTCATTGGTTACTGAAGATTGGGTGCCTTTCAATCGTTTTTTATCGAAAATGCCGTTTAACGTTGATAACTCTAAATATTTTCTTGAAAACAACCGTTTTGTTGAAGTCAAAGAGGACTCCTTTCATCATCTTATATATTTCATCGATTACAAATTAAAAGGCGCTCAAGCTCCGTTTGAATATGAGTTAGCCAACATCAAGCTGATAATACTTAATAAACGCAAGAAACTACTTATCCGAGAGATGCATCAAAAGATATATGAACAGGCACGAAATAGAAATGACTTCGAATATTTTTAAAATCCATCTATGAGAAAAGCCATTTTAATAATTATACCTCTGTTGTTGTTTCAGTTATTCGAAGCTGCCGGGCAGCCTCTTACCGGGACGGTTATTGATGAAGTAGTGGCTGTCGTAGGAAAAGAGTACATACTGTTTTCGGATATTGAACAGCAGTATCTGCAAATGAAACTACAAAGCCAGGTACATAACAGCGAAGAGTTTACCAGATGTATGATATTGGAAAGCATGCTTTTCGAAAAACTGTTGTTGCATCAAGCCGAAATTGACAGCGTAGAAACCACTCCCGAGCAAGTTGAATCGGAGCTTGACAGGAGGATGCGTTATTTTATCAGTCAATTTGGCACACAAGAGAAAATGGAGCAGTTTTATGACAAAACGGTTAATGATTTCAAAAACGACCTTCGGGAGGTAATTACCAAACAGATAAAAATAGAGAAGGTACAGCAATCCATAACTGAAAATGCTGCTGTGTCGCCAGCAGACGTTCGAAAATACTTCAAAAGCATACCACGCGACAGCATCCCCCTCATACCTTCAATAGTTGAAATTTCGCAAATCGTAAAAAAGCCTGTGATTACGCCTGAGGAAAAATTTGAAGTCAAAGAGCGGCTTTTAGGTTATCGCAAAAGAATTATAAATGGTGAGAGTTTTGAGGCATTAGCCAGACTTTATTCCGAAGACCCTGGCTCAGCTCGACAAGGAGGTGATATCGGCCTGAGGGGACGCGGCGAACTTTACCCCGAATTTGAAGCCGTTGCTTTTAAACTCGAACCTGATGAAATATCGGATATTGTAGAATCAGAAGCCGGTTATCATATCATTCAAGGAATCGAACGGCGAGGCGATTTCGTGAGAGTTCGGCATATACTGCTAAAACCCAAGGTGTCGCCATTTGAGATGGAAAAGGCAAGAATATACCTCGACAGTGTCGCCCAATTAATAAAACATGATTCAATAAGTTATGACGATGCGGTTATAAAATTCTCAACCGACCCATCACGTAATAACGCAGGTAATCTCATCAACCCAAATACCGGCAGTATTCAGTGGTCGCCGGAAGAACTCGACCCTAAAGTGTTCTTTGTTATTGACAAATTAGATGTCGGAGTTGTTTCCGTACCAGTAATAATGCAGGATGAACAGGGAGTCGAAGCATACCGGCTGCTCTATCTGAGAAAAAGAACACAACCACACCGCGCTAATCTTGAAGAAGATTACGACCAAATACAAAACTGGGCATTGAACAAAGCAAAAGGTGAGATGGTACAAAAATGGATAAATAACAATGCCCGCAAAGCCTATATCCGAATTGATGAAAAATATAGCAACTGCGATTTTCAAAATCATTGGCGCTGATCAATAGCCCTAAAAAAATACTTTACTAATTATTAAAAAGCGAATTTTATGCATTACCTATCTGATGTTGAAGCGATTGATGTTTTCGGTAAAAAAATTGAGCTCCTCCGCAAAGAGATTGCCAAGGTAATTATAGGGCAAGATGAGGTTGTAAAAGATGTGCTCATCTCCATATTCTCCAAGGGGCATGTTCTTTTGGTTGGAGTCCCCGGCTTAGCTAAAACCCTTTTGGTTAACACCATATCAAAGGTGCTTGGGTTATCATACAGCCGCATACAGTTTACCCCTGATCTTATGCCGTCCGATATCATTGGCACTGAAATTTTAGACCAGTCGCGTAATTTTAAGTTTATAAAAGGCCCTGTCTTTGCCAATATTATACTTGCCGATGAGATAAACCGCACACCACCCAAAACACAATCAGCGCTGCTGGAAGCTATGCAGGAAAAAGCTATTACAGTCGCCGGAAAGCATTATCAGCTTGCTGAGCCATTTTTCGTATTAGCAACCCAAAATCCTATTGAACAAGAGGGAACATACCCACTACCTGAAGCACAACTCGACCGTTTCATGTTTAATATTTGGCTCGATTATCCATCTTTCGAAGAAGAGATAAATGTTGTTAAAACTACTACTACAACATACGAAGGCAAGCCGGAAGTAATAATCAGTGGTGAAGAGATACTCTTTTTTCAGGATCTGATACGAAAAATACCGGTAGCTGACAATGTTTATGAATATGCCGTCAGGCTGGCTACCAAAACGAGAGCGAATAGAAAAAATTCACATCCCTGGGCTAACGAGTACCTAACATGGGGAGCTGGGCCACGAGCTTCGCAATATCTTATCATTGGTGCAAAATGTCATGCGGCTTTCAATGGTAAATACTCACCAGACATTGAAGATGTAAAGAGAGTTGCCACCTCTATCCTTCGCCATAGAATTGTACGTAACTACAAAGCGGAAGCCGAAGGAATAACCATCGAAAAAATTATCAATGAATTTTTGAAAGATTAAAAAAAACAATGAATAAAAAGCTGCTTATATTAACTATATCTGCTTTGGTGCTCATTTTTGCAGTATGGTATTTTACTAAAAAAAACACCAAGTCGGTCGAACATATTAAAGTACCTGTTAAGTTCGGGATGTTCATTGTTGATGTGAGCACAACAGGTGAACTTGGAGCCAAAAGTTCTGAAAATATATTTGGCCCCGGAAATCTTCTTTCACTTGAGATATGGGGCGATCTTAAAATCAATAAACTTATCCCTGAGGGAACTCTTGTAGATTCAGGTGATTATGTTGCCTCTATTGATCAAACCGAAGTGATGAGCAAGCTCAAAGATATTGAAACAGAGCTTGAAAAGCTCGAATCGCAGTACACAAAGACAATGCTCGACACTTCGCTCACACTAAGAGCAGCACGCAACGATCTGATAAATCTTAAATTTGGCCTTGAAGAGCAACAGATTCGCGTCGAACAATCCATTTTCGAGCCACCTGCAGTACAGCGACAGGAAGAGATCAACCTCGATAAAGCTAATCGTGCTTACGATCAGGCTGTAGAAAATTATTTACTTAGGTTAGAAAAATCAAAAGCTGAAATGCAAGAGGTTAGTGCAACATTAGAACAAGCGAGACGAAAACGCCAGAACATGCTCGAAATCCTCAAAAAATTTACCATATATGCTCCTCAATCTGGAATGGTGATTTACAAGCGTGATTGGCGAGGAAGGAAAACAGAGACAGGATCAACAATAAACCAATGGGAAAATGTGGTGGCGCTCTTGCCAGACCTTTCAAAGATGATCACTAAAACCTATGTGAATGAGATTGATATTTCAAAAATTCGGGTAGGGCAACCTGTTAAAATCTCTATTGATGCTTTTCCGGATAGAGAATATAACGGTATTGTTACCGAAGTTGCCAATATTGGCGAACAAAGACCTGGTTCTGATGCCAAAGTTTTTGAAGTCGTGATAAGTGTTGATGAAACCGACACCATTATGCGACCAGCCATGACCACAAAAAATGTGATCATCACCGAACAGGTTGATAGCGTGCTTTATATCCCTATCGAGGCGCTTCATAGCAATGATACAATTAACTACGTGTTTCAGGAAACAGGCATGCGGACGATAAAAAAACAGGTAAGAGTAGGCCAGTCCAATAACAATGAGATAATTATCCTTGAAGGGTTGAAACAGGGAGATGAAGTGCTGCTTAACTTTCCTGAAAACCACGCTGATCTGCAATTAACGCCATTAAACAAATAATTTGTGAAACGTTATTTGTACAATCTTAATTCGGCTGTAGAAGCTGTTTTTAACAATAAATTCCGTTCGGTACTCACTGCACTCGGGATAATATTTGGCGTGGCAGCCGTGATAGCTATGATGGCTATAGGCAACGGAGCACGTCAGGAGATATTGGAACAGATCAAAATGGTGGGGGTTAATAATATCGTTATCACTCCAAAAATAGAAGATAAAGAAAAACAACAGCAGTCTGATGACACAGAAGTAGCATCACAGATTCATAAAAAATCTTCACCAGGGCTTACTCTTGCCGATGCCACAAGCATTAGAGAAATAGTGCCTGGTGTACAAAAGGTCAGCCCCGAAGTAGTGTACAACACCTTTGTCGTTAAATCAGGGGTACGTGGAAATGCTCGTTTCTCAGGCATAGAACCCGATTTCTTTGAAGTATATAACCTCGAATTATTTGAGGGCAAGATGTTTTCGAATTGGCAACTCGAAAATGCGGCGCCAGTATGTATCATTGGCCCTGACATACGGGCCAGATATTTTAAACAGGAAAACCCCATTGGAAAGAAAATAAAATGTGGGGGTATCTGGCTCGAAGTAATTGGTATTACCAAATCTCGTACTGTAAGCGAAACAGCTACAAAAAGTATGGGCGTCAGCGAATTTAATAATTCCATCTTTTCGCCCATTAAAACGGTTTTATTACGCTATCGCGATCGTTCTCTTATCACAAGAGCTACTATGATGAGCCGAAATAATGATGAACAAACATCCGATAACCCAAATCAATTGGATAAGCTCATCGTTCAAATCCATGACAGCGAAAAAATGACAACCACAGCTAAGGTAATTCAACGTATGTTGCAACGAAGACACAACGGCGAGGAAGATTTTGAGATCATCATTCCAGAGCTGCTTCTTCGCCAACAACAACGTACTAAAGATATTTTTAATATTGTACTTGGCGCTATTGCCAGTATCTCACTTATTGTTGGCGGCATAGGGATAATGAATATAATGCTTGCCTCTGTTATGGAACGTATTAGCGAGATTGGATTACGCAAAGCAATCGGCGCGCGCAAAAATGACATCATCTTTCAGTTTGTTGCCGAAGCAACAATAATCAGTATTACCGGCGGGTTTATTGGAATCCTGTTAGGAGTTATACTTGCTGCCATTATCACTTCAACGACTGGTATTCTCACTATTGTTTCCATGCTATCAATCATAATCTCGTTCGGTGTGGCGGCTACGGTAGGAATTATTTTCGGCCTGATGCCGGCTCGAAAAGCTGCAAGCCAAGACCCGGTTACCTCACTCAGACACGAATAGCTATGAGATCACTTTTTAAACATTTTATCAACCTAACCATCTTTTTATTGATCGCCAGTCCGTTGATAAGTCAACAGGTTAAGAAAAAGATGACCCTTTCTGATGCAATCGTTATTGCTCAACGCCAATCGCCTGATGCACTGTCGGCCAAAAATCGTTTTTTAAAAAGCTTTTGGGAAATGCGAACATCGGAAGCTACATTACTCCCAAAACTCAGCCTTGACGCTACTGTTCCTCGATATACCAGAGCCATAGAAAAGATCGTTCAGCCCGACGGCAGCGAGGCCTTCAGAGAACGAAGCTTAGCCAACACATCAGCAGATCTTTCATTAAGCAAAAATATAGCACTGACTGGTGGTCAGGTCTATTTACAATCGGGCTTGCAAAGGATTGATTATCTCAATATCGGCGATGCCGCAGGACGACCACCTACAGCATGGCTCTCAACACCCTTAGTAATAGGTTATTCCCAAAATATCTTCGGGTTTAACACTTACAAATGGTCAAAAAAAATTGACCCAATGCGATATAATGAAGCTAAACGTAAATACCTGGAAGAGATAGAACAGATTTCGATCAATACTACCAACCTCTTTTTTAATTTGCTCGTATCGCAAATTCAAAAAAATGTTGCAGAACAGAATATCGCATACTACGATACACTCTACAAAATTGGATTAGGCAGGTTTAACCTCGGCAAAATTGGAGAGAATGAACTGCTCCAGCTTGAATTAGGCTTTCTTAATGCTCAGGCTAATTACGAAACGTCCGCCTTAGAACTTGAAGACAGGATGTTTAAGTTAAAGTCCTATCTGAGGCTTCAAGATGATATACCTATCGAGCCTACACCCCCGATTCAAGAGGTTAGTTTTTTCGAGATCCCGGCCGACAAAGCAGTTGAACTGGCAAATAAGAATAACTCACAAGCGCTTTCGTTCGATCGCCGCCTGTTGGAAGCCGATCGCCAGGTAAACATAGCAAAAACTACCGATCGCTTTAGCGCTAACATGTTCGCTCAATACGGACTTACACAAAGCGCTAACTCACTTAGCGAGGTTTATCACAACACTCAGGATCAACAACTGCTTGTCTTTGGAATTAAAATCCCAATTCTCGATTGGGGCTTGGCCAAAGGAAGGATAAAAGTAGCCGAATCAGATAGAGAGATAGTACGCACTTCTATAGAACAGGAAAGGGTGGATTTTGACCAAAGTGTTTTTTTACAGGTGATGGATTTTAAAATGCAACAACGCAGACTACAAATTGCCGGAAAATCAGATACAGTAGCATGGAAAAGCTATGATATCGCACGACAACGATACCTTGTTGATAAAGTAAGCATTACCGACCTCACCACTTCGCAAATTAATAGCGACAATTCGAAGATTAACTATATAAGAAGCCTACAAAACTATTGGATCAACTATTTCCAAATACGAAAGCTAACCATGTTTGACTTTGATAAAAACGAGGAAATTTCTATCAATTTTGATCTAATAAGATAACTCAAAAAAATACTTATTTAACTAATAGCTTTGCTTAAAGCCCGTATCTTTTAACCTAAACTGAGGAATAATAAATCGAACATGCTGAATGACAGCGTTTCACTAAGGTCTGTTTTTTATAAAAGATAACACATGTTGTTTCCGATCTCACAAGTCCCCTTTTAACTTCAGGACGTGAAATATTTGTTAGACGCCAGCCTTTGGCATAGAACAGGTTCTAATGCAAATCTTCTGTTTTTAACACCGTTCAAATCAATCTTACGCATATCTAATACAGATTCTGACAATGAAACCAAATCCCACTCTTTTAAAAGAATTAGCAGACCTTAGTTCAACATATTAACATTTATAAGTTGTACATTATTAAAACCTACACATTGATCAATAAAACTCTTCTTGTAGCAATTACAAATACCTCTTTATATAAGCATTATGATATTCTCATTCTAACTTAACAGCAACCTTTTGACACTCATATTTTTATCATCTATAAAAGTTTTTTTTGAAAAATGAAAAACTAATCATACTTTGAATTAATATTGTATGTTTTTTTTTGAAAAATGACAGTAAATTAAAAACATTAAAAATCAGTTAATTAAATATAAATCATGAGCCCTTTAAATGATTTAAACTCTATTGAAACAAGCGCAGTTGAATGTTCCAATGAAGATAAACCTCCGAGTAGTCAAAGTACTTCGAACTATAATGTCATTGAAAACAAGGATATTCAATTCTCTACATCTACTCCTGACGAAATTATTCAAGAATCTACCTTTAAATTTCTAAGAACCTGGTTTCCTTCCGCTTCAATAAATAACTGGAATGATTGGCGGTGGCAATTAAAAAACAGTTTTACTAAACCGGAGCAACTTTCATTTTTGTTGAAAGATTTTAATGATGTTGGATTAGACCATTCAAACAAAAGTATGCTTCCGTTAAGGATAACTCCATATTATGCCAGCCTGTTACATGGAGCCGCTCCTGATGATCCATTAAGGAAATCAATAATCCCTTCTGCTTTTGAATTGATGTTGAGTAAAGGAGAATCTATAGATCCACTAAATGAAGAAAATGATAGCCCTGTTGCAAATGTTATTCATCGTTATCCCGACCGCGTTCTTTTTCTTTCAACTGGATTTTGCTCGGCATATTGTCGTTATTGTACACGGACTCATATTGTCTCTAAAAAAGACAAATGTCATACAGGAGTGAAGGCATGGGAGCCTGGTTTAGCCTATATTGCTGCTCATCCCGAAATAAGAGATGTTGTTATATCTGGTGGCGATCCGCTCACTATGTCCGATTCTCATATTAAATACTTGCTCATGCGGTTGCGAGCAATTAATCATATTGAAATAATACGTATTGGAACAAAGGTACCTGTCGTGTTACCAATGAGGATAACCAAATCACTTGTTTCGATGTTAAGAAGATTTCATCCGCTTTATATGAGCATACATTTTACTCATCCTTCTGAACTTACTAAAGAGGCCTCGCAAGCATGCAAAAGACTTGCAGATGCAGGAATTCCGCTTGGAAGTCAAACAGTTCTTTTGAAAGGCATTAATGACGATGTGGCAACAATGACCAAATTAATGCAAGGGTTGCTAAAAATAAGAGTAAAGCCTTATTATATCTATCAATGTGATCCTATTCCTGGTTCAGCTCATTTTAGAACTTCGATCAATAAAGGTATTGAAATTATAAAAGGTTTGCGCGGTCATACATCTGGTTATGCCGTTCCACAGTATGTAATTGATGCTCCGGGCGGAGGAGGAAAAATACCTTTGCTGCCTGAGTATTATAAAGGGCACGACGATCAAGGTAGAGCGGTATTGGAAAATTATCAAGGCATGATCTATTATTATCCGGACAATCAAATAGAATAATATGTTTATTGGCCTTACTTATGACTTAAAAAGTGAATATCTCAAAAAAGGTTTCTTGCCTGATGAAGTAGCTGAATTTGATTCGGAAGAGACCATTGAAGGTATTGAATCTGCTCTTCACAAATTAGGACATAAAACTGAAAGAATAGGTAATATATTGCAACTTGCCGATGCCCTTGTTAATGATAAAAGATGGGAACTCGTATTTAATATTTGTGAAGGTTATTATGGGATGGGGCGTGAGGCACAGGTACCTGCACTACTCGATGCCTATAAAATACCTTACACTTTTTCCGATCCGCTTACGCTTTCCCTTACTTTACATAAAGGATTAACAAAAAGAGTGATTCGGGATGCGGGAATTCCTACAGCTCAATTTTTTCTCGTCGAAAATGATAAGGAGGCAGAGATTTGCAAGCTGCCATTTCCAGTATTTATTAAACCTGTTGCGGAAGGTTCCGGCAAAGGTGTAAGTGCAAAGTCAATTGTGCACTCTCAGGAAAGCTTTAAACTCGAAGTAACAAGATTGATAGAGGAATATCATCAACCTGTGTTGGTGGAGAAATTACTTACTGGTAGAGAGTTTACAGTAGGGATACTTGGAACGGGTAAAGAAGCAAGAGTAGTGGGAGTAATGGAAGTGATAATCCGTCATGACGCTGAAGACTCTACCTATTCACGTTTTATAAAGGAAAATTATATTAATAGAGTAGAGTACCAATTGATTAAAAATGAAATATATGCGATTTGTGCCGAGATTAGCCTTAAAGTATGGAGAGTTCTTGGTTGTCGTGATGCCGGACGTATTGACCTTAAAATGGATGAAAATAGAACACTTAACTTTATTGAGGTGAATCCATTACCCGGAATTAATCATTTTCACTCTGATTTGCCCATTATGCTGTATAAACAGGGCTGGAATTACATTCAGCTTATTGATGAAATAATACGTTCAGCAATTCAGAGATTTTAAAATATTATAGTATCGAATGAAAATTGTCATTACTTACAATAAACCTGGCAAAAACGCTCTGGAAGATGAATTGGATATTTTAGACGAGGTAGCGTTAGTATCAGCCTGCTTAAAAGAGTTAGGACATGAAGTAATAAAGCTTCCAATGACGCTGAACCTCGAAAAAGCATTTTTGTTTTTGAAAAATGAAAAACCTGATTTGATATTTAATTTGGTAGAGTCTTTACAAAATTATGGAGCCATAGTTTTTTTTCCTCCAGCACTTTTTGATATTCTTCAAATTCCATACACAGGAAATCCAACCGTTCCAATGTTCTTTACAGCCGGTAAAACCATAACTAAACAAGCTCTTTTCAATGCTGGGTTACCAGTTACTGCAAGCTATAAGCCTTCAGAAGTTGCTGATTTACCTAACGGAAAATACATTTTAAAACCTTTATGGGAAGAAGGATCACTTGGATTAGACGAAGCCTCTGTTTTTGAAATAACCGGATTAGATAATATCAACTTGAATAGTTTTGCAAATGACCTTTATTTCATTGAGCCTTATATTGATGGAAGAGAATTCAATGTTTCATTACTCGCCATAAATTCTGAACCTGTAGTCTTAGCAGTTGCAGAAATTCTTTTTGTGGATTATCCGTCTGACAAGCCTAAAGTGCTGGGTTATAGAGCTAAATGGAATGAAGAAAGTTTCGAATTTAAAAATACCGTACGAACCTATGATTTAGGCAAAAACGGAAATCAAATTCATAAACTTTTATCAGATATTTCTTTAAAATGCTG
>JAAYWF010000065.1 GCA_012516825.1 Lentimicrobium sp.
AAAAAATGGGGACTGGAGATTGGGAAATTCAAAACTTATAAGATCATAAGATAACCATTCAACTCATCACCATCAATGGCTAAGAAAAGGAAAGATACCGAGAAGGAAATGACCTTTTGGGAACATCTTGAAGAGCTGCGCTGGCACATTGTGCGTTCAATTGCCGCTATAGCCATATTTGCCATCATTGCCTTTATCAGCAAGGATTTTATTTTCAACCAAATTATATTGGCTCCCAAATCCGGTGATTTTATTACACACCGTGGGCTTTGCCATATTGGAAGGTGGCTCGAAAGACATGTTGCTTTTATTTCATCTTCAGCTTTTTGTCTTAGTGATTTTAATCTGAAGATTATCAATATCAAGCTGGCTGGTCAGTTTTTAATGCATTTTTACATCTCCTTTTTTGTCGGCCTCATAGCTGCCATTCCATTCGTTATCAGGGAAATATGGAGTTTTATAAAACCTGCTCTTTACGAAAATGAAAAAAAATATACCGGTGGCGCTGTGTTGTGGAGTTCAATGCTTTTTATTGCAGGTGTATTGTTTAGCTATTTTTTAATCGTTCCCATTACCATACTCTTCCTTGGCACCTACAACGTAAGTGATTATGTTGAAAACCAAATAGCACTTAACTCATATATCAATACCGTTGTTATGCTCTCATTCTCGGTTGGGTTGATTTTCGAACTACCCGTTTTCATCTATTTCCTTACAAAAGTTGGCATAATAACGCCTGCCTTTATGAGGAAAAACCGTAAAATAATGATTGTCGTTATCTTGATCATAGCTGCAATAATTACCCCGCCAGATGTTTTCAGCCAAATTTTAGTCGCTATACCCTTATTCGGTCTATATGAACTTAGTATTTTGATATCTGATCGGGTTTTTAAAAAACGGGAAAAAGAAATCTCGACTTAATACAAACTTCCAAAACCAGTGTTGTTATAATACTTATAATAAAATCTGAAAATTTATTTTTATTTGTTATTTATTTAACAAAAAAAGTTTTTGAGCTCAAAATATGAGTACTTTTGCCGAAATTATTTACACAAAAATCATATTAAATAATTATCAATGGCATATCCTTACACACCTCCAGATTATTTTCTTTTGGATGACTTGCTCACTGATGAGCATAAGATTGTTCGTTCCGCTATTCGCGACTGGGTAACACGATCAGTAATACCTGTAATTGATGAAGCAGCTCAAAAACATCATTTTCCTCGTCATTTTTTCAAAGAGCTTGGCGATATTGGCGCTTTTGGCCCTTTTATCCCTGTAGAATATGGTGGCGCCGGTATGGATTATATTGCATATGGAGTCATTATGACCGAGCTTGAGCGCGGTGATTCCGGTATCAGGTCGGCAGCTTCAGTGCAAACTTCGTTAGTAATGTACCCAATCCATGCTTTTGGTAGTGAAGAGCAACGTAGGAAATATTTACCGAAGCTTGCTACCGGTGAAATGATCGGCTGCTTTGGATTGACCGAACCTAATCATGGTTCTGACCCCGGAAGCATGGAAACACGATTTAAAGATATGGGTGATCACTATTTGCTCAATGGTGCAAAGATGTGGATTACAAACTCAACCATTGCCGATATTGCTGTTGTATGGGCAAAAGATGAACAGGGCGTAGTACGCGGACTTATTGTTGAAAAAGGGATGCCTGGTTTTACAGCTCCCGAAACCTTTAACAAATGGTCGTTGCGGGCTTCCGTTACCGGTGAACTTGTTTTCGAAGATGTAAAAGTGCCTAAAGAGAATTTATTACCCAATATTAAAGGGTTAAAAGGCGCATTGATGTGCTTAAACTCTGCACGTTACGGAATTGCCTGGGGAGCCATCGGAGCTGCAATGGATTGTTATAATACAGCTCTGCTTTATTCACTCGAGCGTAAACAATTCCACAAACCAATTGCATCATTCCAGTTACAACAAAAGAAACTTGCTGAAATCCTTACTGACATTACCAAAGCTCAATTCCTTGCCTGGCGCTTGGGAGTGTTGAGAAACGAAGATCGTGCTACTCCTCAACAAATATCTATGGCAAAACGCAATAATGTTGAAATGGCTTTGCGTACCGCCCGCGAATCACGTCAGATATTAGGTGCAATGGGAATAACCGGCGATTTTCCAATCATGCGTCACATGATGAACCTCGAATCTGTTATCACCTACGAAGGCACTCACGATGTTCACTTATTAATTACCGGCGCCGATATCACCGGAATATCAGCATTTTCATAATTTTATTGATAAAAAGCAAAAAAATATCTTAAATCATGAATCTGACACATATAGAACATATCGGTATTGCTGTAAAGAGTATTGAAGAGAGCCTTCCTTATTATGAAAATATTTTAGGATTGAAATGCTATGCAATTGAAGAGGTTAAGGATCAGAAAGTAAAAACTGCTTTTTTCAAGGTTGGCCAAACCAAGCTTGAATTGTTAGAATCAACCGATCCTGAAGGGCCTATTGGAAAATTCATTGAAAAACGCGGCGAAGGGATACACCATATCGCTTTCGCTGTTGACGATGTAAATAAAGCTCTTAATAAGGCAGCAAGCAAGGGAATAAGGCTTATTGACGAGAAACCCAGAAAGGGCGCTGAAGGGTTAAATATCGGATTTTTACATCCAAAATTCACCCAAGGTGTCTTAACCGAATTTTGTGGAAAAGAATAATCTATAAACAATTTATAAACGGAAACTAACGTGGATAATCAGCAAAAAATTCAGCAACTTATTGAACTACGTAAGGTAGCTCGAATGGGTGGAGGCGAAAAACGCATTGAAGCCCAGCACAATAAGGGGAAATATACTGCCCGCGAACGTATCGAAATGTTACTTGATGAGGGGAGCTTTGAAGAGTATGATATGTTCGTTACCCACCGAAATACCGATTTCGGCATGGCCGATAAAGTGTATCTTACCGATGGAGTAATTACAGGGCAAGGAACTATTGACGGAAGGATAGTTTTTATTTTCTCTCAGGATTTTACCGTTTTCGGTGGATCGTTATCCGAAACTTATGCACAAAAGATATGTAAAGTGATGGATAAAGCCATGAAAATTGGCGCTCCGATTATCGGCATTAACGACTCTGGCGGAGCCAGAATACAGGAAGGTGTAAAAAGCCTTGCAGGCTATGCTGAAATATTTCAGCGTAATATTCTAGCCTCGGGAGTGGTACCTCAAATTTCAGCGATATTCGGACCTTGTGCAGGTGGTGCGGTTTACTCGCCCGCACTTACAGATGTAGTTATTATGAGTGATAAAACAAGCTACATGTTTGTAACCGGACCTAAAGTAACCAAAACCGTTACGGGGGAAACTATAACGGAAGAAGACTTAGGCGGAGCTACCGTTCACGCAACAAAATCAGGTGTTACACATTTTAGAGCCGATGACGAAGACGAAGGTATCTTACTGATTAGAAAAGTACTTGAATACCTACCCCAAAATAATCTTGAAGAACCATTTGTTACAGTATGTAACGATCCGATTGACAGGCTGGATGATATCCTTAACAACATTATTCCAGATAACCCTGCCGAACCTTATGATGTTAAAGATATAATCTACACCATTGTTGATGATCGTGAATTTCTGGAGTTTCATCGTCATTTTGCCAAAAATATTGTAGTTGGATTTGCGAAATTTGATGGTCATCCTGTAGGTATTGTAGCCAATCAGCCTAATTTTCTTGCAGGTGTTCTCGACATCAACGCTTCAAGAAAAGCAGCCCGCTTTGTAAGGCTTTGTGATGTCTTTAACGTTCCTATTATCACACTTGTTGATGTCCCTGGCTTTTTACCAGGCAGCGCACAGGAATATGGTGGTATTATTATTCACGGAGCTAAGTTACTCTTTGCCTATGGCGAAGCCACAGTACCTAAGATCACTATTACCCTTAGGAAATCTTATGGTGGAGCACATGATGTTATGGGATCGAAGCAATTAAGAGGCGACATTAACTATGCATGGCCGTCAGCCGAAATAGCCGTAATGGGACCAGAAGGCGCAATAGAGATTTTGGAAGGCAAGAGAATAAAAGAATTCACTTCGCCAGATGAAGCAACCAAGTTTATTGCTGAAAAAGAAAAGGAATACAGAAACAAATTTGCCAACCCTTATGAGGCAGCACGATATGGCTATATTGATGATGTAATCGAGCCTCGGAATACTCGATTTAGAATTATACGCGCCTTGCAGGCTATATCAACAAAAAAAGATACCCTGCCAGCCAAAAAACATAATAACATGCCACTTTAAATAAATTGCTATGTTACTGAGCAGAATAACATTCGATCTTTCACTTATAACCAGCTTCGGTATTACAGTTGCCATAGTTGGAATGGTAATCGTTTTTACTGCGCTTGTAATTTTGCTGTGGGTATTTAACTCGATACCAAAATTACTTAAAGTGTTTGTTCGTTGGAAATTACGTAAACAAGGTAAACCTAAGGATCACGAGATCATAGATCTTGAAGGAAATATTGCAGCAGCAATAGGTTTAGCGCTTCATCTTCATTTTAAAAAATCACATGACGATGAAAGCGGCATTATTACAATCAAACGAATTTCAAGGCAATATTCTCCTTGGAGTTCAAAAATCTATTCAACAAATTCATTTTTCAGATCAGGCAAAATATGAAAAAGTTTAAATTCTCGATAGAAGGCCATGATTACGATATAGAAATCATGGATTTCGAAGACCAAATAGCAAAGGTGGAAGTTAATGGTACGGTGTACTCTGTAAAGCTTCACCAGGAAATTAAACAAAGCAAAACTCCCAAGCTTGTTCGAAAGGAGGTAGAGATCAAACGTCAGGATCATAAAATTAAGAAAACTATTGTTAAAACGGAAGGGTTCGAAGTAAAAAGCCCCTTACCAGGTGATATACTTCAGATTTTTGTAAAAGAAGGAGATGTTGTAAAATTGGGAGATAAGCTGTTGGTGTACGAGGCAATGAAAATGCAAAACACAATACTTGCCGAGAGAGACGGGATAATAAAAAATCTGAAAGTCCAACAAGGAGACACCGTATTGCAAGATGAAACACTTATGGAAATTGAAGCAAAAGTTACTGCTTAATTCGTTGGGTACTTTTTACCTTCAAAACAGGAAATCAAAATGAAAAGATTCTTAACAATCACTGGCATAATAATTTTTCTTACATTAATCAGCACTACCTTCATAAATAATGGTAAAAGCCAATCCATTGTTGACTCAGTGCAGCTTTCCCAGGATGGAGAAATCGTACAAAATGAAGGGGAGGAAGCTCTTTTAAACAAATCTAAGGAAACCCAAGAAGTTGCCTCACAAGGAATATTTAAATTTATAGAATCTACCGGTTTTGCGAATGTTACAGGCGGGCACTTAATCATGATCTGTGCAGGTTTGTTTTTTATTTTCCTTGCAATTCGCTATGAATATTCGCCGATGTTGCTTATTCCGATAGGTACTGGTATTTTAATTGGCAATGTACCTTTCCTGCTTGATGCAGGACTTCAAGTAGGCATATATGAAGAGGGGAGTGTGCTTAATTATCTTTATTTTGGTGTTACCGCTGGTATCTATCCCCCTTTGATATTTTTGGGTATAGGCGCAATGACCGACTTCTCATCGCTTATTTCTAATCCTAAATTAATTCTTTTAGGAGCAGCCGCACAATTAGGGATTTTCGCCACATTTTTGGGAGCATTGGCATTAGGGTTCTATCCCTCCGAAGCCGGTGCAATAGGCATTATTGGAGGCGCTGACGGTCCAACAGCTATCTTTTTAGCATCTAAACTCGCCAACGGTATTAACATACTGCCTGATGGAACTACTGTGAAAAACCTAATCGGCCCCATTGCCATTGCAGCGTATTCGTATATGGCATTAGTACCAGTTATTCAGCCGCCTATTATGCGCCTCATGACTACTGACAAGGAGCGCCTTATCCGGATGAAACCACCAAGAGCTGTTACCAAACCAGAAAAAATTCTTTTCCCCATCTTCGGATTACTTATCACAACCTTTATCTCACCAAGTGCGTTGCCTTTGTTGGGAATGTTGTTTTTTGGAAACCTTTTGAAAGAGTGTGGAGTAACAAAAAGACTTGCAGATACTGCACGTACTTCTATGGTTGATATTGTTACTATAATCCTTGGATTAACAGTAGGTGCATCTACGCAAGCAGATGTATTCCTGACCGGTGAATCCATAATGGTTTTCGTGTTAGGAGCTATATCATTTATGATAGCAACAGCCGGAGGTGTAGGTTTTGCAAAATTGATAAACCTATTTCTCAAAGATGATAATAAAATCAACCCTTTTATTGGTGCTGCAGGAGTATCTGCTGTCCCTGATAGCGCTAGGGTAGCAGAAAGGGAAGGATTAAAATACGATCCGAAAAACCATCTTTTAATGCATGCTATGGGACCAAATGTGGCTGGAGTCATTGGTTCAGCAGTTGCAGCAGGGGTATTGCTTAGTTATCTTTCATAAAAATCGAGAATGATCTTTCGTTTTTAATCGTTTTCCGAAAACAAAGGTTATCTTTGAGCTAAAAATGTAAATCTAATGTTCATAATAGAAATTACTGGAGGCTCAGGTTCTGGTAAAACTACGGTTGTCAAAAATATAATTCATGATCTGCCAAAAGGCTCTGTAGCGGTCATATCTCAAGATTCATATTATAAAGACAACGGTCACCTCTCCGACGAAGAAAAAAAACGTATTAACTTCGACCATCCGGCATCAATAGAGTTTGAATTGTTGAACAAACATATTGATAAACTCATTATTGGCGAGCCAATTGCCAAGCCCATTTATGATTATGTTACATGTGCTCGTAGCACGGAAACTATCCCTATTTACCCTACAAAAGTTATAATAGTGGAAGGTATTCTGATCTTTACAAATGCACGACTTCGCAACAAATTCAACGTGAAAATCTTTGTTGATGCCGATACCGATGAACGACTGATGCGTATTATAAAACGTGATCTGGTTGAACGCGGTAGAACCATTGACGAAGTATTGAAACACTACGAAACCTTTGTAAAACCAATGCATCTTCAATTTATCGAACCAACAAAACGCTACGCCGATATAATCGTGCCACAAGGAGGAGCAAACAGCGTGGCAATTGACATACTTACTTCACGAATAAAAATGAAATTAGGTGAAAAGTAAAATTTGATAAACCTCCCAGTAACTCTGTTGCAATAAGAGGAAATATCAATTATTATCAGGACTGATAAAACTTCTACTTCACAACAAAAAAGATATAATTATCTTTGATCTCTCGTTTTCTCGTATTTTAGGTTTTAACGCACAAAATGTTTTCCTAACATCTATTGAAGCAATGGTCATCAAAAACTTTCAAGACTTTCACCATAATGAGCTTTATGCAATTTTCCGGCATATATATCTTACCTCCTCCTTCATGAGCGACGACTTTGACCTAAGATTTAACAATTCTGTCACGTTCAAAAATTACTATCAACAGATATTAGATCGGCCAGGTAGTTTTGTGTTAATAGCGCTCATTGATGAAAAACCAGCAGGATACCTCTTGCTCGAACCCAATCCAGCAATGCATCTAAAACATACCGCATTATTAAATATGGGTATCATTGACATTTTTCGCAGACAAGGAATTGGAGTTAAGTTAGTTGAGGCAGCATTTGAACGAGCAAGAGCTGAAAAGATAATTGAAATAATCTATTTGATGGTACGCAGCGATAATTTTGCCGCCCTACAACTTTACAAAAAAACAGGTTTTGAAACACTGACTTATCTTGAAAATGATACAAAAGTTGGAAATGAATATTTTGATGGAGTAGTTATGCGGAAATTTCTTTAGGTAATAATTTTACATTTTGATTGGAGCGATTTTATGTAAAATTTGATTAAACTGTTTCTACTCTTCGGGATAGTTTAAAGCATTTATCGGCTTCACAGTCTAACCCTTTTTTCTCTTGTTTGCTAAATATGTTTCAAACAGTTGATAAATCAATCCATCAGCAAGTCCCAAACGAGGAGCGTAAATAGACTCAGCGCCTGTAATGTTTGTAATGAATTGGAACACCTCAGCGGCAGGTAAAATAACATCTGCACGGTCAGGTTTTAAACCTAAACTTTTTATTCGATCTTCAATTTCAAATCCTCTTAAATGATTTATTGCAAATTGGAGCTGATCGGTCGAAAGAGTTTTGGCATCATCAAATCCGTAAACTTTCGCAAGCTTATTTATATTACCTCCCGAGCCAATCACATTAATTAACCCAAAACTCTCTTTAAACTGAAAAAGCCAGTTTTTCAGGCTGTTCCATTCCGAATCTGGCACTTTACCACTAAGCATTCTTAATGTTCCAATTTTAAAAGAGTTAACAGCAATGAGCTGACCTTTGGAGGTCAATGATATTTCAGTACTACCGCCACCAAGATCCACATACATAGTAAACTTTTTCTCCGAAGGAAATAAATGATTACCCATGGCTCTAATTATTGCAGCTTCTTCAAGGCCATCAATAACTTTAACCGAAATATCTGTTTGCTTTTTGATCTTTTCAATCAACTCTTCGCCGTTAACGGCTTCCCTTATTGCTGCTGTAGCACACGCAGCATAATCTTGAGGTTTATAAACATCTATAAGTAAGCGAAAAGCCTGCATAGTTTTAATAAGATTATTTGCTCTTTTCTTTGAAATCTTATTGTTTTTATATACGTCAAGCCCAAGCCTTACTGGAATTCTAATAAGGGTTGCCTTCTCAATGTGGATTTCCCCCTCTTGAAAAAAAGCATTTGAAAATAACAATCGAACAGCATTCGAACCAATATCAATAGCAGCAAAAATCATTTTTGATATGCAAAAATCAATGCAAATAAACTGAAAAATGAAAAGCAATCATAAAATTCATAATTGAAATCATAATAGTCAGCATTTTTTTTGATTATCTTTTAAATTTTTCTTGGTAAGAAAAATATAAGAAGTATCTTTGCAGCCTATTTTAAAAAAAATCGTTCTAAAAATATTGGGAGTTTAGCTCAGTTGGTTCAGAGCATCTGCCTTACAAGCAGAGGGTCAATGGTTCGAATCCATTAACTCCCACCTGTTTTAAACTAATTCAGAAATTGGTTCAGAGCACCCCGACCTAAAAGTCGGGAGGGTCAATGGTTCGAATCCATTAACTCCCACCTGTTTTAAACTAATTCAGAAATTGGTTCAGAGCAGAATCCATTAACTCCCCTATCACCCCCCATAACATGTGATTTTTTATAATGGCTGAGTTTTACTTTTACATTATCTATTCATCTCAAGCTAACAAGTATTATTACGGTCATTCGGCAAACATTGAAGATAGATTAAAAAAGCACAACACTTATCATAAAGGGTTTACTGGAAAATGGAACGATTGGGTAATTGTTTACTATGAAGTATTCGAAACTAAGAACGAAGCTTATCAGCGTGAAAGAGAAATTAAATCATGGAAAAGCAGAAAGAAAGTTGAAGAGCTTATAAAACATAAGAAGAGCGATTAGAAAAATCTCCAAACATCCTATTTCTCTTTGGTTCAGAGCAGAATCCATTAACTCCCACCTGTTTTAAACTAATTCAGAAATTGGTTCAGAGCACCCCGACCTAAAAGTCGGGAGGGTCAATGGT
>JAAYWF010000066.1 GCA_012516825.1 Lentimicrobium sp.
AACTGGCCGGGTAGCCCAGCGGTAAATGGAGCGCAGTTGAAAGAGTGGACACTAAATATGCTTTACGATTGGCATCTCAACGACCCCGTGAGCGACAAAGAGATTAATAGAAACAATGCCATTTATAACATACAAAACAATAGAAATCCATTTGTTGACCATCCGGAATTTGTTGCTCTTATTTGGTTTTTTACCAATATTGGCGACGAAATAGGGCAAGAGATGAAGGTTTCTATTTTTCCAAATCCGGCAGAAGATGTAATAAATATTACAACCGTTTACCCTTATTACAATGTTCATTATACCATAACTGATTACACCGGACGTCGGTTATTAAAAGGTCGAACTGAAAATAGTAAAGTAACTACTGTTGACATCTCTTTTCTGAATCATGGATATTATTTGGTAACTTTTTTTGAGGATAATGGCTTAATAAATAGGACATTAAAACTTATCAAATAAATTTTTGTATAAAACAGACAGTTTAATAATGGCAAAAATCAGAATAACCAAAGCTTATAAATTCGATATGGCACATGCTCTTCCAGGCCATGACGGATTGTGTAAAAATATTCATGGGCACTCTTACGAGCTTCTTGTAACCCTTATCGGAGAGCCGATCAACGATCAGAATTCACCAAAGAATGGAATGGTGATAGATTTTAAAGATTTAAAAAAGATCATTAAAGACCTTATTGTTGATCAGTTCGATCATTCATTAGTGCTAAGAGACGATACACCGGAAGCGCTTCTTACACAGATGCAAATAGCCTATAGTCGCATAATTCTTGTGAATTATCAGCCAACAAGTGAAAACATGATTATTGACTTTGCTAACCGCATCAAGAATAGACTTCCAGATAATGTTAAACTTCACCATCTGAAACTCTGGGAAACGGTTACCTCTTATACCGAGTGGTACGCTGAGGACAACGAATAAATCAAAATGTTTTACCACGATTGGGATAAAGCCTTAATCAATGGGTGGTGGATTGATTTTATCCTTTATTACAAATGCGTTAGGATAATTTTTACTGATTTTTTGCTGATGTCCTTCAGCATCAAGTCTTGTTCTGAAATCACCAACACGGACGCGATAGTATGGCTCGTTGAAAGAGATATATGCTGTATCTTCAGGATAGAGCATCTGATAACGTTTTGCTGCTTGAGTGGCTCGGCTTAATGATTGATTTCCGGCGTCAAAAAAAATGTGTACCCGGTAACCATCATATCCATCCTGACTCTGATTATAAAGAATGTGCCTGTGTAATATAGTATCAACCCGGCTATCTTGAATAAAAGTTACATATCCTTTATTTTTATCGCCTGTTGGATAATCTTCAGCGTGCTGCCTGTAAAGATGGTCTTGTGCAATAAGGCACTGCACAGAAAAAAAGAAAAAGACAATAGTACTGATTAAGATCGGCTTCATACGAGATAAGGTTTTATAAAGTTAAGCCAACATTAGAGGAATGAAAACTTAGAACCGGAATAGGTGAATGATTTACAATCTGCTGAGCGTTAGGACCGATAATTCCAGTACTTAAGTTATTATCTTGTTCAGTCATTATGGAAATAAGATCAGCATCAATGCTTTTAGCATAGTCAATTACCACCTTAGTTACGTTTTGTGTATAAAAACGCTCATGGATACAAGAAACGTTTTCTTTTTCAAAACGCCTTTTTGCCTTTTGGGCAAAATTATCTACACGTTTATGCATAGTTTTAAGATTGGTGGAGTAAATATTTACAATGTGTACTTCAGCTTCCAAAAGCTTAGCAAGGTGTAAGGTAACTTCAAGTTTGCCAAGAGTCGTTGTAGAATTATCAATTGGCATAACTATTCTTTTAATTTTTTCTTTTATAATAAACATATTTCTGACAGTAATCACAGGGCAGGCAGCATGTGCAACAATCCTGTTGGCATTACTTCCAATCCAGTATTCTTCAAAACCTGATACACCATGAGAACCTGTAATGATTAAATCAGCCTTTTTAGCCTGTGCAAAAGCAACAACTTCGCTGTAAATTTTACCGGTACGAAGTTTATAATCCAATTTGCCTCCTGTAAATTCATCCCTGTATTGCTCAATCAATTCATCAAATCTTCGAACAACCTCTCCACGATAATTCTCCTTCGAGATGGAATATATCGAATCTGACTCAAAAGTTTTATCAACCCAAATCATAAAAATATTTGCGCCAATGCTATTCGCAATTTTTATGGCATATTTAAGGGCATGAATTGACCCTCCTGAAAAATCAACTGCAACTACTATGTTTTTCATGACTCCACTAATTTAAAATGAAATAAGCACAATTATTTAGAGGTGGCGAAATTAGGGAATTTTACGCAATCGGTACTACAGAGCTCTTCTAATTCTAACATGTTGTATTGTGTAAAGGATCACTGACTGAAACATACGGTAATCTTTTTGAAAAATTGTTCAAGAGATGGACATAGGAATAAAACCAAATTTCAATAGGAGCTGATTTTATTTCAATTTTTTACATCATGATCTATTATTGACCAGATTTTTATAATTTTGCCACCCTTTTAAAAATTAACAAATCGTCTTTCTAATTAATTTAAACACTTTAGTTACTGCAAAATGAAAATATATCAAACTGGTGAAATTAGGAACATTGCCCTTGTTGGAGGTGCAAAATCTGGTAAAACGACCCTTTCTGAATGTATGGTTTTTGAAGGGGGATTAATAAACAGGAGAGGTTCGGTAGATGACCAAAACACGGTTTCCGACTATAGGGATATTGAGCACGAACGGCTCAATTCCGTTTCATCAACAGTGATGTATGCCGAATTTGAAGGCAAAAAGATCAATATTATCGACACTCCAGGCTTTGATGATTTTGTCGGTGAAGTTATCTCAGCTCTTAAGGTTGTTGACACCGCTGTTATGGTAATAAATGCGCAAAATGGTGTTGAAGTTGGAGCAGAGATCAGTTGGAGATATACCTCCAGCAATCATACTCCTGTTCTTTTCGTGATGAATCATTTAGAGCATGAGAAATCGAATTTTGAGGAATCAGTTCGTCAGTTGAAAACACAATTTGGCAACCAGGTTACTATCTGCCAATATCCTGTTAATCAAGGCATCGGCTTTGACTCAGTAATTGACCTGATAAAAATGAAAATGCTCAAGTTTACCGAAGATGTCAGCGAGCCAGAAGAACTTGATATTCCAGCATCAGAAAAGGCAAAAGCAGAAGAGCTGCATGCTGAATTGATAGAGGCGGCAGCAGCAGGCGAAGATGCACTGATGGAAGTGTTTTTCGAAAATGGCACACTCACCGAAGAAGAGATGCTTAGAGGTATTAAAATAGGTCTTGTTTCACGAGGTATGTTCCCGGTTTTTTGTATTAATGCCAAGCACAATATGGGTGTACGCAGGGTGATGCGTTTTATTAACGATTCGGTGCCAGCCCCGAATGAGATGCCCCCAATGAAAACTATCAACGGAAAAGAATTAAAATGCGATACCAACGAACCAGTTAACCTATTTATATTTAAAACATTTATTGAATCGCATCTCGGTGAGGTTTCATTCTTTAAAGTTTACAACGGCGTAATCAACGAGGCAACAGAACTCGTCAACGCAAATAATGGAACCAAAGAGAGAATTTCGCAGCTATTTCTTTTTGCCGGCAAAAACCGCGAAAAGGTTACACAAATTAATGCCGGAGACCTGGGAGCTTCAATAAAACTTAAAAATTCTTCTACTAATGAGACTTTAACACTCCCAAAAAACACTGATGATATTGTAGATCCGATTGTATTCCCCGCTCCTAAAATACAGATGGCTGTTAAAGCTAAAAATCAATCCGACGACGAAAAGCTTAACGCTATCCTAAATGATATGCATAAAGTGGATAAAACATTCCATATCAATTATTCAAGGGAGCTGCGTCAGTTGATCTGCGGAGGTATGGGAGAGTTGCATCTGAACCTCATAAAATGGATGGTCGAGAATATTCACAAAATCCCAATGGACTATTTTACCACAAAGATACCTTATCGTGAGACCATAACAAAGAGCGCTAAATCTATTTACCGCCATAAAAAACAATCAGGTGGAGCCGGTCAGTTTGGCGAGGTACACATGATGATTGAGCCTTATACCGAGGGTATGGAATGGACAACAGAATTCCCAATACGCGGTACTGAAGAGGTTATCCTTGATTGGGGCGGCAAACTGATAATGAACAATTGTATCGTTGGTGGCTCTATTGATGCCAGATTTATGCCGGCAATAATGAAAGGATTGATGGAAAGAATGGAAGATGGCCCGCTAACCGGTTCATATGCACGCGATATTGTAGTATATATTTATGATGGTAAAATGCATCCGGTTGACTCCAACGAAATATCATTTAAACTAGCTGCCCGTAATGCTTTTAAAGAGGCTTTTAAAAATGCAGGCCCCAAAATCCTTGAACCTATTTATGATGTGGAAGTGATAGTTCCAGAAGATAAAATGGGCGATGTGATGACCGACCTTCAAGGAAGACGCGCAGTTATTATGGGAATGGATTCCGAAGGAACTTATCAGAAGATAAAAGCAAGAGTGCCGCTGGCAGAAATGAACCGTTACTCCACCGCATTAAGCTCAATAACTAGCGGACGAGCAATGTATTCGCTTAAATTTGCCGAGTATTCCCAGGTACCGAGCGAAGTACAAACCGAGTTACTGAAAGCTTACGAAGCAGAACATGCTGATGATGAATAATGTTTTTTAATATTATTAGATGAATGAAAGCCGGTTTTATTTTAAATCGGCTTTTTTTGTGAAAAATTAATTGGTTAAATCCGAATTAACCAAAA
This sequence comes from Lentimicrobium sp., assembly GCA_012516825.1. Lineage (GTDB taxonomy): Bacteria > Bacteroidota > Bacteroidia > Bacteroidales > 4484-276 > RZYY01. The sequence continues at coordinate 4,844 of JAAYWF010000066.1, forward strand.
ACAAACTCTTTTAGTCTAAACTATGGATTTTATGAGAATAATTCTCGATTTAGCCTTTAATAAACACGATCATTGTATTGATTTTGCGCACCTTAACCCTCAATGCGATATCAAACGTTTAATCTTGGTTAATATATTACTCCTACAAATGCTAAATTTGCAAACTCTTTAGTTTATCATTTCAAAAGTCATATTATGAAAAGAGTAGGAGCTCATGTAAGCGCATCAGGTGGTGTAGAGATGGCGCCGGTAAACGCATTTGAAATCGGAGCAAAAGCTTTTGCATTATTTACGAAGAACCAGCGGCAATGGAAATCGCCCCCTTTAACCAAAAAAAGTATCGAAATTTTTAAAAGTAATTTGATAAAGTATGGTTTTTCACCTAATCATATACTTCCTCACGACAGTTATCTGATCAACTTAGGGCATCCGGAAGAGGAAGGACTGGCAAAATCAAGAGATGCCTTTGAAGATGAAATGAAACGTTGTGAATTGTTGGATATTCCACAACTTAACTTTCATCCGGGGAGTCATCTTGGAAAAATAGATCCCGAAAAGAGTTTGCTTAGAATTGCCGAATCAATTAATATTGCTCTGGATAAAACGAAAGGCGTTACGGCAGTTATCGAAAACACTGCAGGACAAGGAACTAATTTGGGTTATAAATTTGAACATTTGGCATTTATTATTCATCATGTTGAGGATAAAAGCCGTGTCGGGGTTTGCCTTGACACTTGTCATTCGTTTGTTGCAGGATATGATCTCAAATCTAAAAAGGGATACGAAAATACATTTAATGAGTTCGACAGGATTGTTGGGATACAATATCTGAAAGCGTTACACCTAAATGATGCAAAGAAAGAGCTTGGTTCAAAAGTTGACCGTCATGAGAGCATAGGTAAAGGAACTATTGGGCTCGACACCTTCATTTGGATAATGAACGATCCTCGATTTGACGAGTTGCCAATGATCTTAGAAACTCCAAATGAAGAGATATGGGCTGAGGAAATCAAATTGCTTTACAGCCTTGTTGAATAATATTAGTTTGCGATGTATCATCCCCATTATCAAGAGATAATTATTTAAAAATAAAGAAACGCTATTATTGATCTATTATTCCTCTTTTACTTTTGGGGTAAGCGTTTTAAAATCATAACCCATTGGGTTTTGAAATATGCGTAGCTCAAAAAATGGAAGTACTGCAAGAATGTGATCAAAAATGTCAGCTAAAATAGGTTCGTATTCAAGCATGTTCTTTTTATAAACAAAAGCATAAATCTCAAGAGGCAATCCTGTTTCAGTAGGTTGAAGTTGACGAACCGTTAGCGGCATATCCTGATTAATTTTAGGATGGTTTTTTAGATATTCTATAAGATAATTTCTGAATACTCCAATGTTAGTCTGTCGGCGACCATTAACAGGTGTTATTGGATTAATTTGCTTTTCTTTATTGTATTCGCTGATCTCAGCCTCTTTTTCTGCAATATAATTCGATAAATATTCTATCTTGCTAAATTTCTCAAGCATTTTGGGAGTACAGAATTTTATGCTGGACATATCAATATTGACAGATCTTTTAACTCTTCTTCCTCCTGATTCTTCCATTCCACGCCAATTTTTAAAAGACTCGGAATAAAGAGCATAAGCAGGGATAACAGAATAGGTCTTATCCCAATTTTGAACTTTTACCGTTGTTAAAGTTATGTCAATAACAGTTCCATCAGTGTCATATTTCGGCAGCATTATCCAATCTCCTTGTCGAAGAGCATCGTTAGCTGTAAGTTGTATTCCAGCCACTAAACCGAGCAATGAATCTTTGAAAACTAAAAGCAATACCGCTGAAAACGCTCCCAATCCACCAATCATAATCAACGGATTCTGGCCAATAAGAAATGAAATTACGACAACACTCAAAACAAAATAGAGTATGATTTTCACTACCTGAATGTAGCCTTTGATTGGCCGTATTTTGGAAACAGGGTATTGTTGGTATATTTCGTGAACCGAGTTAAAAAAAGCAACAAACACCATCGTAACGATTATGGCGGAATAGATTTTAATAACTACTATAAAGAAATTTATCCATTCAGGATATGACGATAGTATTAAAGGTACCATCAATGCAAGCAAATAAACCGGAACAATGTAAGCCATTCTGCTGAAAACATGATTCTTAAACATGATATCGTCCCACACGGTTTTTGTTTTGCGTGATACACGCTTCATAATAACTACCAGTATCTTTTTAGTAATTCTAAATACTATGTAGCTAATTACGAATGCTATAACCAGCTTAATCAGTGTGATAAAAAGGTCGTGCCATACATACGAAATATTGTATGAACTGAGCAAGTCAATAAGCCATTTATTTATTTTCTGAAGCATTTTTTCTGTTTTAAATTACTTAATAATTTTTTAGTAACGATTTTATTTTTTACTCATCAATGTTTAAATCAATTATTCTTGAGAAATCTGTATCAGTTCAACCTTTATGTTACCCCCTTCAGGTTGTAAACTTACCCAGTTATTATCTTCGCTAAACCATTTATACTGGCTACCTACTTTTACAATATAATCGCGCGTTTGCTCCAAGTTTGGAATATTAATAACAAAACCGCCATTATTAGAACCGTCTTTACCATAATTAAGAAAAAGTTTAAAATCGTTATTGCTAAGATTTTTTGTTTTTAGGATAATGTAACTCTCACGGCGGCCTTGTCGAGGAACAGGATTAAATTCATACCTGACGAGGTTGTTGGATTGAACAACCTCAGCAACTTTTGTAACATCAACAACCACGTTAGCCTCAATGATTTTGGTGATATCGTGAATGCGTTTTAGCGGGTATTCTTCATCGGGTTTTATTCCAGCCGCAATGGTGTATTGATTAATAGCATTATCGTAAGCCTTTTGCATAAAAAAACGATCAGCTTCGGCAATAGCAGCATTATACTCCTTCTGAACACGTTCGATCTCTGCTTTTAATATTCCATCTATCGTAGTAATTCTCTCTTTTGGATAGGTGCTTTCAGGAAAAAGCTCAAGCGCCGAGCGATAAGAGGCTTTGGCGGCATGAAAATTAGCTGCATCATATTGAAAGTCAGCGCTAGATATAAATTGATCATAAAGCTCTTTTTTCTGTTGTAAATCTTTTAACGCTTCATTTATCTCTTCGATTTTTGTTTTCGGGTAAGTCTGATCCGGTTTAAGTTCGACGGCTTTTTTAAAATGATCCAAAGCCTGTTCAAGGTTGTTTTGAGATAATAATTCATCACCGAGTTGTATGGCCGATTGGTATTCCTCATCTAAATTTTTAAACAGAATTAAATTAATAGCATTAATTTTCTCATGAGGATAAGGTTCTTCCGGTTTCAATTCACTTGCTTTGTAATACTGATCTAAGGCTTCATGCCAATTTGTTTTATCAAACAATGAATCAGCATAAGCAACAGCTTTCCGGTAATCATTTTCAGTTTTTTCGGCAGTTTCAAGTATTTTATTTATTTCATTAATTTTTATTTGTGGATAGGGCTCTTCAGATTTCAAACTAAGAGCTTTTTCAAAAAATGCTTTAGCTTGTATAAAATCTTTCTCAACAAAATACTTGTCTCCATTATTTATTGCTTTAACATATGATTCTTCGAGATTAATTTCATCGGTTTGAATTTTTAGGATTATTTCGTTAATCCGGATGATCATATTTTGTGGATATGACTCTTCGGGTTTGATTTTTAAAGCTTCAGAATAGGTGATTTTCGCTGCTTCATAGTCCAAATTCATGTAAAGATCATCAGCTTCACTAATTGTATTGTCGTATAAAATATTAGTGTTCAATATTTTGGAGACCTCTTCCAATTTTCTTTTGGCTTCAGCAGATGCGGGTTTATAAATAAGCGCTGCTTCGAATTCCTCTTTTGCTTTTTCGTGCTGACGGTTATTAATATACTGGTCGCCTCGTTTCATTGCCGATTCGTATGCTGCCGTTTTAATTTGATTTTCGTAAATAAGACGATTTAGCTCAAGTACTCTTTGTGTAACATGATCATCTCCAGGGGATAAATCGTTAGCAGCCATATAAGCGCTTAATGCTGTTTCAAATTCCTGCTGCTGGTAATATTGATCTGCAATTCTTACTTGTTGCTGAAACTCTGAATTATCTTCTACAACAATACCGAGAATTTTGTTTATTTCATTAATCCTTGATATCGGATGTTGCTCTTGCGGCAGAATTTTACGTGCCTCTTCAAAAGCTATTTTGGCTTCCGTATAGTTCTTTTCAAAGAGGAATTTTTCTCCCTGATTTACCTTTTCATCAAAGAGAGCTTTAGCATCATGCGTTTGTCCAAAACCCTTACTCAGCATAACGAAAAGCAAAAATATCGCAACTGTAATTATATTATGTACAAAAGCTTTAGGAATAGACATGCAGATTAAATGGTTTTACTAAGGAATGTTTTACAACGGTTTAGTTTGAAATGACCAGCATATTAACCTATCATATCTTCAAAATATTGTCTGTATTACTCTAAAGCTGTAATGTGTGCATTAGAGTATCTTTCCATCAACGATGGTCAGTTTTCGGTCGGCCATGTTAGCCAATTCAAGGTTGTGAGTAACTATCACGAAAGTTTGATTAAAAGTTTTGCGTAGCTCAAAAAACAGGCTATGTAATTCCTTTGCTGATGCAGAGTCGAGATTGCCTGAAGGCTCGTCGGCAAAAATCACACGCGGATTATTTATGAGCGCCCGGGCTACTGCAAGACGTTGCTGCTCGCCGCCCGACAGCTCGGATGGCTTGTGCTTGATACGATCTTCGAGGTTAAGATATGATAACAACTCTATAGCTTTTTTTTTAGCTTCTCTTTTCGATTTAGAGGCTATGAATGCCGGAATACAAACATTTTCAATAGCTGTGAATTCGGGTAACAGATGATGAAATTGAAATACAAAACCGATATTTTTATTCCTAAAATTCGAAAGCTCTTTTTCATTAAGTTGATTAACCTTTTTGCCTTCGATCCAAACATTGCCCTGATCAGCAACATCAAGCGTTCCAAGTATGTGAAGCAAAGTAGATTTGCCGGCGCCGGATGCTCCCACAATGGAAACAATCTCTCCTTCAGCAATTTGTAAATCAATACCTTTTAATACATGTAAATTCCCGAACGACTTATTAATATTCTCTGCAACAATCATCAATACTAATTTTTGGCAAAAATACTGTTTCAGTTCGATAATAACGGATTATGATTTGTCAGCATATTAGATTAAAGAATTAAAATACTAACTTTTCTTGTATTAAAAGCTAAGTTAATCATTAGTAAGCATTTTAGTTAAGATCATTAATTTTCCTAAGAGCGCTCCCAATGTAGAATTATCAAATGCTTATTTAGGATTAAATCTACTTTTGAAAGCAAATTAATTTTTTAATCCACTCGGAAAACGAGGTTTTTCAGATAATAGTTTACTTATTATTTAAACATATTGCAGAATATCAATGATTTATAACTTTAATATTAGTATGTTCTTAATAAAAAAATTGTTTCTCGGAGTGGACTCGATTTTTAAAGAATTTCCATTTTTAAATAATTACAAACAGCAAAAGTTTTAGTGTAATTTTCAAACTATTTTTTTTAAACACAATATATCAAAAGTCTTTACATCAGACAGTTATAGCATTAAACATAAAATGTAATTTTTATAAAAATCAGATTAATACTACCAAAAGAAACCTTTTCAAAATTCTTGATTTATCTTTGAATAAAATTTTGACAAAAAAATATGGAAACTGCTAACAAAATATGGGATACGATTTGGAGCAATATTGTCCTAACCTTCGGTATTGCCATTTCGCTATTTGGACTTTTTTTTATTTTAGGATTACTACTCTATCTTTTTGCTCGTTTCAGCCGTACTACTTTTGCCAAATCAATTGGTCCGAAAGCTGAGATTTTTATTACAGCATGGATTGGCACGCCAATACACGAATTAGGTCATGCGTTTTTCTGCCTAATTTTTGGCCATAAGATAAAATCGTTAAAATTATTCACTCCCAATTCAAAAGATGGAACACTTGGTGTGGTTGAGCATAGTTACAACAAGAAAAACCTTTATCATCAAATCGGCAATTTTTTTATTGGCATAGGTCCTATCATTTTTGGCTCGCTCATTATTTATTGCCTGTTATTTTTCCTGTTTCCTGGCGGTAAACAGATTATCGAAATGTTGAAATCCGATAGTTATGCCATTCATAACGCTGAGGCCGGCTTAATTAATTATTTAACTATGATATTCAGTGGTTTATGGACTATTGTGAAGGCTCTTTTTTCTCCTGAAAATCTACATAACTGGCAATTTTGGGTATTTCTCTTTATCACCATGGCCATTGCAACACACATGGAGCTTAGCCCGGCAGATTTAAAGCAGACGGGGATCGGTTTTGTTTTTATTTTTATATTGATGTTTATTATAACATTGATTTACAGCTTAGTATTTAAAGAAGAAAAAAATATTTTACTTTATTCCATGCCTTTGATAGCATCTTTAAATCAGATTTTGTTTTTTACGCTCATGCTTTCAATAATCTATTTTGCAGTAACCTATATAGTAATAGCCTTTTTCTACTTGATTATCAAACAAAAAATCATAAATCCATTCACACGTAAATAATTAAACCATAGGATCATGAAATATAATAGAGTACTACTTAAGCTTAGTGGAGAGGCTTTGATGGGGAGTCAACAATATGGTATTGACCCGCAACGCCTTAATGATTATGCAGAAGAGATAAAAGTAGCAGTAGATAAGGGCGCTGAAATAGCTATTGTTATGGGAGGGGGTAATATTTTTAGGGGATTAAGTGGGATGAGTAAAGGAGTAAACCGCCTTGAAGGGGACTATATGGGCATGCTGGCTACTGTAATAAATAGTATGGCCTTGCATGGAGCGCTTGAAAATATGGGTGTCAAAGCAAAACTTCTTGGCGCACTATCTATTAATCCTATAGTTGAGAGGGTAAGTGGAAAAAGGATAGTAAACTACTTAGCAGATGGCTATGTAGTACTGATTTCGGGAGGGACTGGAAATCCTTATTTTACCACCGATACGGCGGCTGCGCTGAGAGCTATTGAGATGCAAGCCGAAGTAATCCTAAAAGGAACTCGCGTGGACGGTATTTATAATACAGACCCTGAAAAAGACCCAAAAGCGATTAAATATAACACCTTGTCTTTTGAGGAAGCTATTGAAAAAAAACTGAAAATTATGGACCTGACTGCATTTACCCTTTGTCAGGAAAACAATATGCCAATTCACGTTTTTAATATGAATGTAAAAGGGAATCTTGCCAAGATAATGGAGGATGGAAGCATAGGGACAAGGGTAAGTACATACTAAGCAAGTTGATAGAAAAATACAATCCTTAGTTAACAGCGTCAGTTATTGTAATACAATAATTTCGATAGTTGAATAGCTCATTTTACTTTAAAATCCTATTTTTGCAAAATGTTAATATCATAATTTAAAGTATATCCTAATGAAAAGAAATGTAATTATTATTGGTGCTGCAGGTAGGGATTTTCACAATTTCAACATTTATTACCGAGATAATCCCAATTATAATGTCGTAGCTTTCACTGCTGCACAAATTCCAGACATTGACGACAAGATTTATCCAAAAGAATTAGCCGGAACTCTTTATCCCAATGGAATTCCGATCAGACCGGAAAAAGAGTTAATCTCTCTGATCAATAAATACAAAGTTGATGAATGCGTCTTTGCATATAGTGATGTTACCTATCAATATGTAATGGGACTGGCAGCCGAGATCAATGCCGCAGGTGCCTCTTTTGTATTATTAGGGCTAAATGATACAATGCTAAAATCAACAAAACCTGTTATCGCAACCGGAGCTGTCAGAACGGGTGGTGGCAAGAGCGAAGCTTCGAGACGTATTGTTGACGAGCTTCAGGCGTTAGGACTTAGTGTTATTGCTATCCGTCATCCAATGCCTTACGGCGATTTGGCTAGACAGGCAGTTCAGCGTTTCGCTACTATAGAAGACCTTAAAAAACATAAATGTACCATCGAAGAGATGGAAGAGTACGAGCCACATGTTGTGCGTGGAACGATTGTTTATGCCGGAAACGACTATAAAGCTATTTTACAAGAAGTTGAAAAAGAAAATCCGGACGTAATACTTTGGGATGGTGGCAATAACGACTTCCCATTTATTAAACCAGACCTTATGATAACCATGGTTGATGCTCAAAGAGCCGGTCATGAAGTAGGCTACTATCCTGGGGAAACAACACTACGAATAGCTGATGTCGTAGTTTTCAATAAAATTGAGAGTGCAAACCTTGATGATTTACAGTTAGTTAGACAAAATGTTCATAAAGTAAATCCTGGAGCATTAATCATTGACGCCTGTTCTCCTGCTTTTGTTGAAAACCCTCATTTGATTAGAGGCAAACGCGTATTAGTTGTAGAAGAAGGCCCGACAGTTACTCATGGTGATGTAAAATATAATTATGGCGCTTTGACAGCCATCAAGTACGGAGCAGCAGAGCTTGTTGATTGCAGAGCTTATGCAGTCGGAAAAATTAAAGAAACATTCGAAGATTACCCCGAATTGGGGCCAATCCTTCCATCAATGGGTTACAGCGAGCAACAGATTGCTGATTTAGAAAAAACTATTAAAAACACCCCATGCGATCTTGTTTTAATAGCTACACCAATTGATATTAACAGGGTAATAAAAATTGATAAACCGACTGTAAAAATTGGATACGAACTACAAGAAATCGGCTCGCCCACAATTGGCGATGTGATTAAAGATTTTGCAATTAAGTTTAACCTCAAGAAATAGGTTTTTTTCATAATAGTACATGCAGGCTATCTCAAAAACGAGATGGCCTCTTTTTTTA
>JAAYWF010000067.1 GCA_012516825.1 Lentimicrobium sp.
GCGTCAGGTTTTAAAAATGTCATTTAAAAAATATATTTTTCTAATAATTCTCCTTTCTGGAACTTTCGGTTATAGCCAAAATTCCGGGTTAATTGTTCTGCCAACAACAGTGGTAAATGGAGACACTATCCCACACATCCGGCTTCCTGAAGCGGAAATATTTGGTTACAAAATTTTTAAAAACAAAAGAGAAGAGTATCGGTATGATCGTCTTGTAAAGAATGTGAGAATAGTATATCCTTACGCAAAACTTGCCGGCGAAATGCTTAGAGAATATGAGCAGATACTGGCGGCAATACCGAGCGAGAGTGAAAAGAGAAAAATAATGAAAGACCTTGAAGACGACCTACACAAAGAGTACGATGACGAGCTTAAAAAGTTAACGATCACGCAAGGCAAAATACTTATCAAACTAATTGACCGCCAAACGGGAGATTCGTCATACGACTTAGTTAAAGAGTTTCGGGGAGCCTTTAGGGCATTTTTCTATCAAACCTTCGCACGTATTTTTGGTTTAAATCTAAAAATGAAATACGACCCCGAAGGAGAGGATAAAAGTATTGAAACAATAGTAAGGATGATTGAAAAAGGAGTTATTTAGTTACTGTTTTTGAAAACATCATTTTTATGACAACAAAAAATCATTAAACCAAAAACATCCGTTTACAACGCCATCATTACAGATACGCCATCTTAATTGACGCAAAAAATACTACTACTCACAACCTTTAAGGCGACGCTCCGAAAGCGCCTATGTACAATTATTTTCTTTTAAAAATAGATTTCATTAATGGCTATTCTATTGATTAAGCCTATTATTGCAAAATGGTTTTATTATTATATACTTCACTATGAAAAAGATCAAAGAAACAAGAGCCTATTTTATTACAGTGCCGGCTCAAGAAGAATTTGAGAATTACCGTACAAGCGCCAACCGGCAATTGTTATTAACAATGATTTATGACGAAAATGGCAACCTCCTTGAAGATCACAAATATGATAATTGGGGAAAATTATTAGGAAAAACAGTTTATCGTTATGATAATCAAAACAATCGAATCTCAGAGGAGACTTTCGACCCAGAAGACAATCTTGAAGAGCGCACTACATTTGAGTTTGAAAATAACAAGCCCGTGAAAGGATATATCCATTATCTTGACGACTCAAAAGATGAAATCCTTTTTCATTACAACCAGTCAGGCAAATTAATTATGAAAGAATGGATTTCAGACGAAGGCGAAATTGATAAAACGGAACAATTTGTCTTTAGTGGCGATCAGCTTGTTTTACATAAAATAACAGAGGAAGGGGAAACCATTTTAAAAAATGAGTTTAAAAGGGACGAAAATGGCAACATACTTGAGTTTACCTACGATGATAAAGAAGATTTTTATAGGCAAGTAAATGAGTTTGATTCAAACGGAAAATTGATTTCATCTTTAAAATACAATGATGAAGCAAAGCTTACGCAAAATGAGCAATTCACTTATGATGAACATGATAATCAAATCGGGATTGTTCGACAAACGGCAAGAGGAATAACAAAAATTCATAATACCTTTACAGATGGCAAAATATCTTCGTCGAGTGAAATGGAATACAATCAAGAGGATAAACTGATACGTCAGATTGACCGATATTTTGACCAAACCGGTGAGCTTACCGAATTGAGAGTTTACGATACCGGATGGGGACAAGAGCCATTAAAGAAATATATGATCGTTTATGAAAATGATCTTTATTGAGGATTAAAGACATAATAGCGCTAATCTGAGTTAAAATAAGATGAACTAACAAAATCCCAACAACGTTCGCGTGTATGAACCGTTGCCTTTCCAGAGCGCTTACTTTTCTAAATACACAAAGGCAGCCAAAAGAACAAACCTTTGCAAACCCAATGCCAGCAAAGGCTTATGCACGCTGTTGTATTAAGTTTTTATTCATCCATTTTTTTGTAGTTGCTTCTTCTTGCTATCAAAGAACAATAAAACAGTGAGTATTATCAATGAAACACTCATAAACATTGGAATTATAAAAAGTTTATCTATGGGTTATAAAAGCCCACACAACATAGCGCCAACCGTTAATATTCCTGCAAATACTGCATACAGATTTGTTTTATAAAACCAAGCATATGGAAACAAATGCCCGCCTGTTATAATTGCATAAACCATAACAAAATAGTCAGGTAATTTTATAAGCGAAAAAATCAAAAAGGGAAAATAAAATAATTGTGCAAAATTCAACCAAAGTCCCAACGGTTGTAATGGGTTAGCAGTGTCTGTCCATGTTGTTTTAAATAGTTTGGAAAACAATAACGCTAATGGAATCAACAATACTCCAACCATAAAAGTAATTACTGACTTATCATATGATTTCCAATTAAGGGTCCAAACAAATGCAATTAGTATCCAAACAATACCTGCAGATAACGTAAAGTCAAGTCCATTTTTTGACTTTATGGATAAGTTTACCCGAAACTTCTCGAAAGACTCATTTGCCATTTTTTTATTGTTTAAAGTTTGTATTTAATCTATCAAAATTGTCTATAACGTCTCGGGGTTTGGCGTAGTGACGAATTTTCAGCACAAAAGTTCAATCGAAGAACTGCACTTGAATCTACCACAAAACTGTCATATGAAGGGCTGGACCCGCCATTACGCCAAACCGCTGTTGGGTGCTGACCTTCTGTCTTTCGTGTTGATTGTCTGTCAGTTGAACGTTGAAACAGACATACTCTTTGCCAAGTTTTGGTATGCGTGTTGGCTGGTGCGACTTGGCAATGTGTGTGGCTGTTTAGCATTGGCAATATTTATTTTTAAAAATGTCGTTTATCTCAACCAAAAAACCATCGTCTGTTAATTTGTTTATGACCGTCTCTCTATATTTCTTGTAAAGCTCTATGATTTTATTTTCTGTTTTCTTATCGAGCAACGTCAAGTCAAGCATCATTGCTTTATTTAAGTCATTAGGCTCAAATTTCTGTAGTCCGTTACCATATTCCCTGCAGTTGTCTTCGAATATCTCTCTTGCTATGTCTGTCAACAGATATGCAAACAATACGTCAATATTAATATTATTAAATAAACTATTCTGAACCGGATATACACAATGAAAAGTTGTCAGATTAAATATGTTTGCTTCATTTCTAATGAATTTTAATCCGCTTCTGTTAAAAACAGAAACCCAAATTGGTGATGGCGGACGATTTTCTAAAGAATACCAAGGAGTTCTATTAGCAGTCAGATACTTTTTATCAATACCTGTTTTTTCTCCAAAGTCAATGTATTTTAAAACATTTTCATCCTTTGAGTCGTTTGCGTTTAATAAATATGTTTGTCTATCGCTTTTAATTAATGAATGGTAATTGTCTTCTGTGAAAAAATTATCTCTAACGTCCACCGCTTTGCAAATGCAAGGTAATAAATATTTTTTGTCAATACCATACTGATTTGCTTTCGATTTGGAAAATGTAAAATACTCGTTTGCACCTGTGGCAATACCACGGACAACTTTAGCTGCATTTGAAAATGGAATTAAGTTTTTATATCTAATTCCGTTTTGCTTTTGGTAATATTTACGCCACTTTACTTTAGGTTCAAGTTTGTTATTGTTAAAAGTTGAGTCATCAATGCTGTAAAGCGGATATTCAGAAATGTAAGTTCTGATTAGTTCTAAGTCATCGATTTCTTTTATAGTTGAAAACTTCACCTTTTGATTGTGATTGTCATTTGAACATAAAAGAATACACGCAGTTGTTAAAGCGTCATCAAAAATATTTTCTTCAAAATCGAAAACGACTATATGTCTTAAAACATTATTCTTTGTTAATGCCGATTTAACATGTTTCCCATAATCCGAATTAAGAAACTCTGATGGTATAATGTAGGCAAGTCTGCCGTTTGGGTTTAATTGGTATATAGATTTTAATAGAAAAAGTGTGTAAAGATTTGTGAAGCCGCTGAGTTTAATTTTTAAGCGATTTTTGATTTCGTTTAAAATCGTTTTGTTGTCATAATCGTGAAACTTAAAATATGGTGGATTGCAAATAATACCATCATATTTATTGTTCCAATCGTTAAACATATAATCTTTTAAATGCAATTCGACAATGGAGGTATTGTTGAATATTTCTTTTGATTCTGCAAATATTTTTTCATCAATATCAAAACCTTTTATTGATAAATCTGATTTTTTACTAATTAGGGCTCTTGAAAAAACACCAAGTCCAAATGCCGGTTCTAAAACTGTTTTTAGATTTTTGTTTCCCAACAACCAATCTGCCATTAGAGTTGCTAACTGAAATGGCGTGAAGAATTGGGCAAATTTTCTCCTATGCTCTAAGGAAGTTATTTTAGAGTAGTCTTTCTCAACTTGATTATCTGTCGCTTGCGATATGTCTTTAATCTCAATCATTAGAACTCTTTGCTATCTATGCCGAGTATGTTAATCAGATTGTCCACTTCAAGATATGCTGTTCCTCCTTTGAAGGTAACATAAAACAAAAGTCTGCCCCTGTCCATTTCTTTTCTAACGCTTTCGTGAATAGGCTCTTCAACTTTTGATGCAATAGGTATTCCTGATTTTGAGTTGATTTTGATTGTGGTTTTGTTCTGATTTTTGGTGTCTGACTCAACTGAGAAAATTATTCCTTCATTGTTGGAATCTGAGATAATAGACAGAATTTGCTCGAATGAAATTCCGTAAACCTTATCGAAGAAAACCTGAAAATAAAAATGGGGAACATTGAAGGTTTCAATCCATTTGTAAACAACCTTGATGTCTTCAACCTTTGGAGTTATAGAAAGATAGTCTCGTTTCTGAATTTCCTTTATAGCATCTTTGAGTGTTCTAAAATGTGATTTCAATTCCGAAAGTCGTTCTGTTGAGCTCCAACTTGGAACCCTGAAATCTGTTACCGACAAAGTTTTTTGTGTAATGCTTTTAAGTAAATCAATGTATGGTTGCCTAGAAGGGTGATTTAATTCTTCTTGAAATTCTGCAAGAATTATGTCTCTGGTCTGCAATGCGATTAGACTAAATTTTTCAGTCCTAACTTGCATTGCTTCTTCGTATTTGTCAATTAAGAAGGCACTTGACCTTACTTCAATTCCGGCTATTGCCTTTTTTACATACTCAGTAATTGTATGGTGTGGGATTTGGCTTATATCAAATCCTAATTCGTTTTTGAAATCTTCTTTCCTGAAAATTAGCAAATCAGGTCTTTTCCCAATTGTATCGAGCTCGTCTTTAAAATCTTGATAAAATGTATCAAACCCATCTTCTCCTGCTACTAAGTCATCAGACTTACCATATTTTATTGCGACAAAGTTCTTTGAAGTTTCGTTAATTGCTCTGAATACCAAATTTTCAGCCCAATCTCCCTGCTCCTTATTGGTAATGAAGTTTGACGATGCTTGTGTCGGTGTTCTTACAGGGTCACGTGGAAGTCCAAAGTCCACTAAAGCTGTTGGAACTGTTTTAGTTAATTCTCTTATTTTTTCGTAATATGTCATAATCATTTTTATTCTACAAAGTTACATTTTTATTTCTGATAGTCTTTCCATGCGTTGGCAAAAAATGGCTCTTTTGGTTTTTAGAGCGTTGATTCGTGTGTCGGCAAAAACCAAATGTGCCATTTGTGGGTCGGCTTTTTTACACTAACGCACAACGGTTTACGTGTATGTGCAGTAGCGGA
>JAAYWF010000068.1 GCA_012516825.1 Lentimicrobium sp.
AATACTTACAAAAAAGCCTGTCAAATTGCTCCGACAGGCTTTTTTTATGGCTATGAGCCTCTAATAATCTCTTTGCGGCAATAACAAAACCTTTTACCTCTTATTCCGTAATATTAAAAAGGAGCACATAATATGTGTAACGAAAACCGTATGCAATATTTTCATTCAAAGTTGTTCGGTGAAAAAAATTAACCGGTTGAAGTATCAAAATACTTTGTTCACTGAAATGCAAGGGGCTTGGTTCTCGAAATTCAAAAAAAGCAATTCTGTGAATGAGTGAATTGAAAGATCAAAATTATGAATATTACACTTTACCGGGCAAGAATGTAAGGCAAAATCAAACTTTTCCATATCTATTTTTCAAGGCATTATTATTAGAAAAACATCTATTTTGATTTTTTATTTATAACTTGTTCACTCTTAATAAAATTGAAAAAAAAAATTACTATTGTTGATAACTAAATTAAAAAAAATCAAAAATAGTGAAAGTTGTTTAGTATTTTTGGCCAATGAATGAAGAGGGAAAAAGCATTCTTGAAAAGTCTCTGCGAACCGTATCTGACGGGCGTTCGGTAGGTGCGCGCACATTAACTTCAGCGTTGATGGAGTATGGTAAAGTGCCGCCACAAGCTATTGATTTAGAAGAAGCCGTGATCGGAGGATTACTCCTTGAGCAAAATGCTCTGACTGCCGTCATTGATTTTTTAAAACCTGAAGTCTTCTATTTAGATGCTCACAAAAAAATCTACTCCGCTATTCAAGATCTTTTTGCCAGGCAAAAGCCAATTGACATGCTCACCGTTACTCACGAACTAAAGTCAAAAGGCGAGCTTGAGATTGTCGGTGGCGCTTATTATATTGCCCAACTAACACGTAGAGTTGCCTCGGCAGCAAACATTGAGTATCATGCCCGTATAGTCGTCCAGAAGTACATACAGCGGCGTTTGATCGAAATTGCCTCCGAGATCACTAAAGAAGCCTATGAAGATACTACCGATGTTTTTGATTTACTTGATAAGGCTGAACAAAAATTGTTTTCAATAAGCGAAAACAATCTCCGCCGTGATCATAACGACATGAAGACGTTGGTGATAGAGGCTGTAAAACACATTGAAAATGCCCGAAACTCTGATGGCAGCTATCGTGGAGTGCCATCTGGATTTACCAGGCTTGATCGTATCACTGCCGGTTGGCAGGATTCCGACCTTATCGTGCTTGCCGCCAGACCAGGTATGGGAAAAACAGCCTTTGCTCTTACTATGGCAAAAAGCATAACAGCCGAACTTAATCGTCCGGTAGCAATCTTTTCGCTTGAGATGTCTTCCATTCAATTAGCTACAAGACTTATTGCCAGCGAAACCAGACTATCGTTTGATAAACTAAAAAAAGGAGAATTAGCAGAACACGAATGGCAACAACTCAATGCACGGATAAACAACTTGTTGGCCGCCCCACTCTACATTGACGATACACCGGCGTTAACAATATTCGAACTACGGGCCAAAGCCCGCCGAATGAAACAACAATATGGCATACAGCTTATCATAATAGATTATATTCAACTGATGCAAGGAGGCATTGAAAAAGGAAACCGTGAACAAGAGATCAGTAATATTTCCAGATCGCTAAAAAGCTTGGCAAAAGAACTTGACATCCCGGTTATTGCCTTGTCGCAATTAAACCGTTCGGTTGAAACACGACCAGGACTGAAAAAACCAATCCTATCCGACCTACGCGAATCAGGCGCTATTGAGCAAGATGCCGATATGGTACTTTTCATTTATAGAGCCGAATATTATAAAATTGACAGGCTTGAAGATGGAGAGTCTTCTACAGGTATTGCACAACTTATCATAGCCAAACACCGAAACGGAGCATTAGACGAGATAAAACTCAGATTTGATGCTAAATATGCACATTTCTCCGATTTTGAAGATGGAACAAATATGTACAACGTTGATAGAATCCATGGAAATGTAAACTTCGAAACAAATGCTGTTATCTTACCCTCAAAAATGAATGATGATATAACGGACGATTTACCCGATCAAGACCTTTATAATAATGATGGCGACGACGAAATTGCAGAAGATGGATTCTCGGTCGCCCCTCCATATTAATATCGGATAGCTGATTAGAGCAAAAAACTTAAAAAAAAACAGAATATCAATCCCACTTACACCTTTCGGGAAAACATAATGTGTAGAGCAAAACTATGATCCATATTTTACAAACTTTGATCTACTCGTAATATAATCTTCACCGGAAAGAACAAGATAGTACACTCCATTATGCAAAGTACTTACATCAACAAAGATTTCAGTGCAGCCATTTTCGGCAATCTGGCAAATAACCTCTCTCCCAAACGAATCATAGATGGTTAAATATCTCACCTTAGTATCTGTTTTTACAATTAGGCTGCTGCCGGCAGGATTAGGGTAAAAA
>JAAYWF010000069.1 GCA_012516825.1 Lentimicrobium sp.
AGCCATAGGCTGTCGTTCTTTTCGACAAACGTTGCCCACGGCTTTTGGGTAACAAAAGCATACCCTTCGCCACGCCGGTATTTGCAATAGTCCCCTTGTACGTTCAGCTTTTGAATGGTGTCCTTCAGAAATACATTGCCAAAAACATCACCGGCATCTATATCCTTTTCATAAAAAATTGTATCGCCAGCTATGTATCGCTCACCATCAATGACGTAAGGATTTGTTTTCAACATCGTTTTGCCATTCTTTGTCTCATACCAGCCCTCTTCGGCATACATGAATTCATCTTTACCCCTTATCGTGGTTGGCCCTGATATATATGCTATTTCCGTTGACGTATTATAAACGAGCGTGTCGGATTCAAGACGATAGTCAGGATTGGTTAATACTACATTTTTTTTGAAATAGAGAATTTTGGTGTTGGTATGAAAATATCCCTCCCTGCTTACAAGTTCATTTTCGTTGTTTATAATCCTTCCGTTTGTATTGTAATACCCTATTCCGCTATTGCGGTTGAACCAGAGCTTGTCGGTAAAAAGCGTTGCATCGTTATCCACAAGTTTCACATCATCAATCACGGTAGCTAATCGGGTGTTGCCATCGTAAAAAAGCAAATTCCCATACAAGTTCAGCGTGTCGTTGATCTTAATACGTATGTTGTTGTATGCATCCAATGTGTTGGCCTTGTTACGAAGTACAGCGCTATCGCAATAAAGCAATACACTGTCGTGCTCGAAAAGCACAGCGCCGGTAAAGATGTTTAACTCCTCATCAGGTGTCTGACGACCTATCATTTTTTCGGCTTTGATGAGATTAATGGTCGTTTTTTTCTGCGAAAACAAATCATAATGATTTGATAATAAAGATAACAGGATAAAAAACAACTTAAAAATTAAGAAAAACTTTTTAAATTTTGGCATTTCGCTGATCTGCATCGAATGGCTCTTAAACGGTTGTATTGGCGGATTTAGCATTATCAATTAAATGTTGTATGTAAAATCCATGCATCTGGAACAATCTCTTTTCTAACGGCAGGCAGTTCAAGCTCCGCTTCTCCGAAACTGACATATGAGCTATGGATAACAACAATCAGGTTTTTATCTTTATATGGCCTCACAATAGGCATTTTTCCACTATCTTTAACCCTCTGCATTACGTTGGAGGCCATACTTGCTTCACGAAAAACTCCTACAATAATATGGTATTTCATGGCCGAGAGCGTTTGTTCAAGATTAACTTGTTTGTTGTAACTTTCCTGATAAAGGATGTGGCTTTGCCGAGAGGAGAGGATAGAGTCAATCAATCTGATTTTCATTAGCGGATAATTGTAAAAAGCATAAAGTGTGTCGGCATAAAAATATATTTCTCTGGCCTTCGACAACTCTCCGGCTTTATAAAGACTATCGGCATAAAATAATGTTTCTAAGTAATTGTTATTCAGATAAAAATCATTGAGGCCATTTTCAGGATTGCTGTAAGCTTTTCCAAAAATTGAATCACGTTGTCGGCGTCCATAGTTATCTTTTTCAAAGAGATTATTACCCGACCAATGCCTGATAACAAGAAAAAGTACCACAAGCGAATTGATCACCGAAAGGGTAATTACAATCCAATATTTTCTGTTGCTATTCATCATAAAGAGGTTAGCTTATCCTTTTTAAGACATTTATTGAAACTTCATATTTAAAAAAAATGTACAAACCACAGTAAGTTCGGTATTATAATGAACCAATTAAAAGTTTAAGTATTTTTTATTGACATATTTTTAAAAAAAAAAGTTAGATCAAATTTTTGCTAAAATTATAAAATCTTACCAATTGTTACCTTTTAGGAAGAAAAAATATCGAATTGCCGCTTATTATTAAAAGCGCTATTGTTCTGATTATGAATAAATAATCGTTCGGGTTTTGCTAAATGCTCAATTTGGGATAATACTACTTAAAAGGCTTTTTTTAATATTATTTACTTTTGAAGTTTTAATTTTAGATAAAAATTATCTTTTGTTTCGATTAGTATAAGAAATGGTGATTGTTAGTAAAAGTTCATCTGTGATAATATTTCAAATAGGACGGATTTAATTTTATAATATTAAATATCAAAATGTTACGAGTCAAATTAGTTAATCCTCTTTTCTTATTCTGTTTGTTGATTTTGTTTTCGGTTGCCGATTTAATGTCGCAGGATTTTGGCTTCGACCGTGTAGAACCGCCTTTTTGGTGGGTGGGTATGAAAAATGAAGATTTACAGCTTTTAGTTTATGGCAAAAACATTTCACTGACCGAACCTCGGATTTCAGATGGAGCAATGACCATTCAACGCGTTATTAAAGCTGACAGCCCACATTATCTTTTTCTTGATATAAAAATCTCCCTTGATGCCGCGCCGGGCCTCTATCCAATAGTATTTTACAAAGATGATAAGCAACTATTCGAATATGATTTTGAATTAAAAATGCGGCGCTCCGGCTCGGCGCTTCGCAAAGGCATTGACCAGAGCGATGTTATCTATTTACTTTTCCCTGATCGTTTTGTCAATGGTAACCCGAATAATGATTCGCATCCTGAAATGTTGGAAAAAGCTGATAAATCGAATCCTGATGGCAGACACGGAGGCGACCTGGCAGGTATGATAAATAAATTGGATTATATTGAGAACCTTGGCTTTACTGCTATTTGGCATAACCCGCTTCTCGAAAATAATCAGGAAAGATATTCGTATCATGGCTATGCTATCAGCAACTTTTATAGGATAGACCCGCGTTTTGGCAATAATGACGATTATCTTTTATTTGTCAAGCTTTCGCACGAAAAGGGGATTAAAGTTATTATGGACATGATCTTTAACCATTGTGGCTCCGGACATTGGTGGATGAATGACCTGCCATGGGATGACTGGATAAATCAGCATGAGAGTTTTACACGATCGAACTTTAGGGCTGGCACTGTATTTGATCCTTATGCATCGGATTGGGACAGAGACCTTTTTCAAAAAGGTTGGTTCGACACAAATATGCCTGATCTGAATCAGTCAAACCCCTATTTGATGAATTACCTGATTCAGAACAGTATCTGGTGGGTTGAATATGCCGGTATTGATGGTATTAGGATGGATACTTATCCCTATCCTGATAAAGATGGGATGGCATTATGGGCTGAGCGATTGATGGGCGAATATCCCAATTTGTCTGTAATTGCTGAAGCATGGCTTACCGAGCCGGCACAGGTGGCAACTTGGCAAAGAGGCGATAAATCTGGGATAGGCTACGAATCATCAGTTAGCCATGTTTTCGATTTCCCGCTTTATGAGGCATTTCGATTTGCTTTTAATGAAGAAGCCGGTTGGAGTACAGGGATGGTTAGGTTTTATAATTTGCTTAGCCAGGATTTTGTTTATCCGAATCCTGGGAATATCGTTGTATTTGCCGATAACCATGATGGCTCCAGAATTTTTACTAAGGTAAATGAGAATTTGAACAGTCTTAAACTTGCAATGATTTTAGTATTGACAACACGTGGAGTTCCCCAGATATATTACGGTACTGAAATTATGATGGCTGGAGATGAAACTAAAGGACATGGCGATGTGAGGAAACCATTCCCTGGGGGATGGTCAACAGATGTTCGGAATGCCTTCACTAAAGAGGGAAGAACGCATGAGGAAAACGAAATTTTTGACTTTATGCATCTTCTAATCAACTGGAGAAAGAACAAGTTAGTAGTTCATTTTGGAGAGTTGAGGCATTTTATACCGGAAAACGATGTTTACATCTATTTTAGATACAACGAAACCGAAAAAATAATGATCCTGCTCAATAATAACCAATCAGAACAACTGATTGACGGCCGTAGATTTGCTGAACTTACTGACGGCTTTAGTAAAGGGGTCAATATTTTTGATGGTAAAGAGTTTTTACTTGATAAAATAAAGATTCCGTCAAAAACAGGATTGATATTGGAATTGCGTTAATAATTGAAAATCTATTGACTTAATGTGCTTTAAAACAAACATAGCCTTTTTGCATATAAGTCCTGTCAGGATGATTTTTTTTACCTGGATGGCGCTGTTTTTCATTAGAATCAACCCTTTACTGGCTCAGCCTAATTTTCCTGATGACGGAGAAGTTTTTCGTGATGATGTCGTTCCAAAAATTGATATTTACATTCATCCTGACACACTCCAATGGATTTACAACAATCCGCACAGCAATATCGAATGGCGCGCCTCTTTTGTTTTTGATAATGGCAATATCCACGATAGCATTGTTGAGGTTGGGTTTAGGCTTAGGGGTAACACTTCTCGCCAATCGGCAAAAAAGTCTTTTAAAGTATCATTTAATACTTATCAGAAAGGAAGAAAGTATTATGGACTTGAAAAGATGAATCTCAATGGCGAGCATAACGATCCCTCTGTTACCCGTGCTAAATTGTGCTGGGACTTGGCTCGTTCTCTTGAAATACCTGCGCCGCGTTCCAATCATGTAAGGGTATTTATTAATGGAAATTATTTTGGGCTATACCTTAATGTCGAGCATATTGACGATGAGTTTGTACAATCCAGATATGGCACTCAATACGGAAATCTTTATAAATGCCTCTATCCTGCCGACCTCAAGTATTTGGGAACTAACCCTAACCTATATAAGTACGAAAGTGGCGGCAGGCGTGCCTATGACCTGAAAACAAATCGTGCTTATGATGATTATACCGACTTGAGCGAGTTTATACAGATACTCAACAATACACCGATAGGATTGCTGCCTTGTGAGCTTGAACGGGTTTTTAATGTTCAGGATTATATTAAAGTCCTTGCGTTTGATGTCTTTATTGCAAATTGGGATGGATACATTTATAATAAAAACAACTTTTATCTTTATAAAAACCCGGAATCCGGCCGGTTTGAATATATACCGTATGATCTTGACAATACCTTTGGCGTGGATTGGGCTAATATTGATTGGGCAAATCGTAATATCTATTATTGGGCGCCATCCAATCAGCAGTCGGAGCCTCGGCCTCTATACACAAGGCTGATGTCGGTGCAACGTTATAAAGACCTATTTTCATTTTATCTGAACAAAATAGCACAGGAGATACTCATTCAACCTGATTATTATACTTATATGGATGACATCAGGGATAGGATATATCCTTACATCATTGACGATCCTTATTATCCGCTTGACTATGGTTTCAATACAGACACTTTTCTTGAAGCATACGACAACGCATGGGGGAATCACGTCAAGTATGGAATTAAACCCTATTTTACGACGAGGTTAAACTCTTTGCAGCAGCAGATCCAACTAAATCCGATATATCCGGTAATTAATTATATACAGGTTGAGCATGGCGGCGTTGGCAGCCCTGTTAATTTTAGCCTGACAGTGTGGGACGATCAGCCAGAGGTGCAAGTATGGCTTAGATATAGATTCAATCAGTCGGAATTTGTTACTATGCCTATGACGCCATTGCAGAATGATAAGTTTGAGGCAACCCTTGATGGAGTACTTGGCCAGGTAACTCTCAGATATCATTTCCAAGTAAAGGATGCCTCTGGAAATTTTATTTTTTATCCTTGCGAAACAGAAGAATTATACTTTGCCCCACTTTATACATCAGGGCTATATATTAATGAGTTCATGGCTTCAAATGCTTCAACAATTTTTGATGAGAATGGAGAATTTGATGATTGGATAGAACTTTATAATGCCGGGCCGGAAGCTATATGGTTAGGCGATAAATATTTATCTGACAAGCTGAATAATCCAACAAAATGGCAGATGCCTGATCATGCCATTTTTCCAGGAGACTATCTTATTATTTGGGCTGATGGCGACATGGAACAAGGTCCTTTTCATGCAGGTTTTAAGCTTTCAGCAGATGGCGAGTCAATAGGTATTTTCAATAATGAACAGAACAATTATTCTGCGATTGATACATATACTTTTAGCTCACAACAAACTGACGTTTCTTTTGGTCGCAGTCCTGATGGTAACTCTATGTGGGTCTTTTTTGATGAACCCACGCCCGGCTCTTCCAATATTGTTTATACGATAAATGATAATATGAATAGCGCCTCTGGTTTTTTTGTATATCCTAATCCGGCGAAGTCAAATATAATACACCTTCCTAATAAAAAAAGCTTTTATATATACGACACTTCGGGTAGATTATTAATTGAGGGTAAGGGTAAAGATTTTATTGATGTCTCGACTCTTGATAGAGGTGTCTATTTGTTAAAAACTTTTGAAAATGATATAGTTAAAATAATTATACAATAATTAATTGATTTAAAAACTTAATTTGTTAAGTATGCTTCCTTTTCAAAAAAAATTAACAAACTTGTTTTATGTTGTTTTAGGTTTACCTGCAACAGCTATGGGTTTTGGGCTTTCAGTGCAGATTGCTGTTTTAAGTTGGATTCTGCGGACAAACTACGGGCTTGATATTCATGAAATAGGTATTGTATGGGCTGCAGGCCCTCTTGCCGGTATTATTGGTCAGCCGATAATTGGTCTAATAAGCGATGAGGTATGGTTTTGGGGCGGCAGAAGACGACCTTTCATAATTATTGGCGGCGTGTTTGCTGCCCTTTCAATTTTAGCGCTGCCATATATTGGCCTTATTGGTCAGGCGCTGGGTATCGGCAGTATAATAGCCGTTGCTATTACTGTCGCCCTTACTCTTGATTTGGCTATTAATATAAGTTTAAACCCTACACGTGCAATAATTGCAGATGTAACCCCTGAAGGTGAACCACGAACAAAAGGATATACCTGGATGCAGGCCATATCTAACTTATTTGGCGCAGGCGCCTATCTTATAAGTGCATTACTCGGGAATTTTACTTTGATCTTCATAGGAGCTGCAATAGTCTTTCTCTTTTCGGTTGTCCCTATGTTTTTTATCGCTGAACCCAGAAAGCTTGAAGCTACTGAGACAGGTGAGGTTAAAGCTTCTGCAACTGAATGGGGCGAGCTTTTAAAGATATATATTGCACATGCTTTTTCGTGGGTAGGTATTCAGACAATGTTCATTTACTCTTTTGCATTTTTAGAACAGCGTTTTAATGCTACCGACCCGACAAAACTTGGTAGTATTATCGGATGGTCGTTTTTTATTCTTAACGGCGCAGGCGCTATATTCCCAATCCTCTTACTGGAACCACTCGCAAAAAAGATAGGTAAGGTAAAAACACAGGTTCTTGCTGTAGCCTCTATGTCGTTAGGTTATCTATTGATTTTTTTGTTCGTCAGGTCAACGGCAATGATGTATGCGCTATTTGTACTGCTTAGTATAGGATGGTCAGCAGTAGTAAGCTTGCCTTTTGCAATAATGACTGAAAAAGTAAACAAAAAACGAATGGGATTTTTTATGGGTATATTTAACCTATCGGTGGTTTTACCTCAATTAATTTCCAGCTTTGTACTTGGAAGCGTTATTCAAAATGCCGACAATAAAAGCGTTGTCTATTTTATCAGCGGTATAACCCTTGCTGTATCGGCTTTTCTGTGGGCTTGGGTAAAGGAGAAAAAATCTAGATCACTAAAGTTGTAATTTATTGTTTTTGTTAATTACTTATATAAGAAAAACCAACAATAATTTCAAAGTAGTAAGAGAGGTAGGGCAAAATAGTCGGATATCGAAAAGGTAGTATCCTGAAAATTTTTAACAAGATGCGATTTGGGGTCGTATAAATGCAGAAGCATCTCCAACTTCGCTAAAGCAATGGGGGAGGAGCGTATTGCTTTAAAAGTATCGAAATGCACTGCCGGAGGTGTATATCATGTTTAAAAATGTGAACAGTTGGACATGTAAATTGAAAAGCGATAAAAACCATTTTTTAGGAGGGGTGTCAAGAATAATGTTTTCAAAGTTAAGCTAACCGGTTTAGGATCATCCCGAATTGACTTGATAAAAATAATTTTAAGGAAACACTTTTAAAATTGAAAAAGGCTTGGGCTATTTATAAAAATAGAGGGGAGATATAAAAAGCGCTTTATTTAAAATTTTTCCGTAAGAACTTGCCGATATCAAACAAAAGAATATTAAAAACAGACTTTAATCAGGATATGATAGCAGAATTAAATATATTTAAGATCACTCCTTATATATTGAAGAGCAATTCGGGTCAATGAGATTTTTACTAATCGCTTTTATTGTTTAGCCAGAAAATACATGATATTGGATAGTGATCGGAGTAGGAGACTTTGTGTATAGTAAAATTCGAAGAAGTTAATTTTTTGCTGTTCAGAATGTAATCAATTCGGATAAAAGGTATTTTGCCTGCGTATGTAGTTCCCAACCCTCGTCCGGCTTTAAGAAATGCATCATCAAGCCCCTTTGAAATAAGGTGATAACTGTATGAGATAGGGGTATCGTTAAAGTCGCCGGAGACGATCACAGGATAGGGTGATTTTTGGATATATTCGGCTGCAATTCGGGCCTGCTCCGCTCTTTTGATAAAAGCCTTTTTAAATTTACCAAGTATTATATCGGAGCTTGAATTCCTTTGTGATTGAATACTCGGGTCAATAAACTCAGCAACGTAGTTATAATCAGCATTAGATAACCTGATGGATTCAAGATGAAAATTAAAGACCCTGATCGTGTCGCTATTGATTACAATATCGGTATAAATACCGGAGTTTGAGGTAGAATTGGCAAATCTTATTGACCCTTTGTTCACAATCGGAAAGCGGCTAAAGGTTGCCAGACCATAATGTTTCTGTTTGCCGGCAACTTTTGAATAATCAACATGGTAATAGTCGGTTAGTTGCATTTTAATAAACGGCCCGATTGTGGGGAAATAGCTTTCATCGCCATGAAAAAATTCCTGAAAGCTTAGAACATCAGGGCTTTCGGAAGCAATAAATTTGAATATTGCATCCCTTGTAAAATAATCCTGCCCTTTTACCCATTTGAACTGATCGAAAAGTCGAACATTATACGATAGATATTTAAATCCTGATTGTAGTTCTTCAGGATATTTATTTTTATTTGTCCCGATGTTTTTCTTCATAATGTTCCAACCGGCAATTATGGCAAGCAACGATAGCAGGAAATAGATTTTTAACTGAATAAGCCAAAATATGACAAAGGCAAAGTTGATTATTAACAATATTGGATAAAAAAGGCCGATTATTGCCGGAAAAAAGAAAACATCAGGGCTATAGATAGGAGCACAATAGGATATAAGGAGCATTACAAGAAAGCAGATGTTGACAATCAACAAGAGCATCTTTATTCCGGTTCTAAATATCCTTATACGCCTCATTAGCTATTATTTTTGTTGCTCGACTGAAACAGCAGGGCTTTCTCCTCTTTAGTAAGGCTGCTATACCCTGAGCGAGCAATTTTTTCCAAAATCTCATCAATCCTTTCCTGTTTTTCTTTTCGCCTATAGTTGTACTCTTCATCTGTGAGCGGTCTGCCGGTTTGATAAGTATTTTCGTAAGTTGTCTTTCTTTTTTTGAACTTCAAATGGCCAAAATTTATATTTTTAAGTCGGAATGAAAGGTTAGAGCCTTGTTTTAATAAAATGATATATAGAAATCCCCAGAAGGCGCCTCCGAGATGTGCAATATGGCCGCCGGCATTTCCCAAAGGTATGCTTAGTATATCAACAAGCACAATGATTAAAGCAAGATACTTAAGCTTTACCCTTCCGAAAATGAATAAAACGATTATATAATTAGGAACATAAGTTGCAATAGCAAAAAGTATTGCCAAAACTGATGCTGAGGCTCCTAACGCTATAGAATCGGAAATTGATCCTTTAAAGACCGGAAAAAAATTAAAAGCCCCGATATAGAACAATGCGCCGGCAATGCCTCCTAAAATATATACACTCAACAATTTCCGTTCGGTTAAATATTCCAAAAAAATCCTCCCGCCAAAATACAGCACTATCATATTGAGCAGGAAGTGGAGGATGTTTTCGTGCAGAAACATATAAGTTAATAGTGTCCACGGTCGAAGTGATATCTGTCCTAAATCGGCTGGGAGGGAGAGGTAATATGTAAGTAATGATACATTAGCATTTGTTCCGGCATGGTTTTTAATTTCAAATAACCAGCAAACGACATTAGTAAGATGTACTAAAATAAGAACCCCCAGATTAATATATATGAGATAAACTAAAGGCGATTTGCTTTTAAAAAATTTTTTAATGTTGTCAAGAGGGTTTTGATAGGCAAACATGATTAATATATGCGTTTATGTTTCCAATATTTAATAAGAATAAACCCGAAAACCATTCCGCCGAGGTGAGCAAAATGGGCGATATTACTATGCGACTGTGTGAAACCAAGATAAAGCTCTAATAACCCATAGAGAATAACGAACCATTTGGCTTTTATCGGAAAGAAAAAATATAGGTAAAGCCTTACATTGGGGAAGAGCATGCCGAAGGCGAGCAATATGCCAAATACGGCGCCTGAAGCTCCAATGACGTTAGGACGGCTGAGCATATACTGTTTGTAGTCAATCACAAACCCTCGGGCGCTCTCAATTAAAGCTTGACTTTCAGGCTTTTGAATTAATTGATTTAGCGCTTTGATGAAATTATTGTAATTCAGAAAAATCTCACCGGCATAGGGTGAAATTGTTCCCTGTATAGATGCCCTAAAATTTACAAGATTCTCAACCGATGGATCATCAATTATACCATTTAAGGTTATTATAAGCGGGCGATATTCAAGATAGAGCGTCCCATAGTGAACCAATCCTGCTCCGATACCTGTAACTAAATAATAGATTAAAAAGCGTTTGCTCCCCCAAATATTTTCAAGCGTATAACCAAACATCCACAAAGCAAACATATTGAAAAAAATATGAGAAAGGCTGCCGTGCATGAACATATAGGTAACAAACTGATAAGGGTTAAAGGCCTGAGAACCCGGAAAGCGAAGCCCAAAATAGGAGGCTAGATCAATCCCGAAGGATTTGTGCAAGGCAATGGTAGCCAAAAAAAACAACCCGTTGATAATTAAAAGGTTCTTTACAACGGGTGGCAATACATTAAACCTTTGAGGACTATATTGCTGATAATTCATACGATAAATAGTTTATTCATTCAACCTGGATTCTAATTTATTGTTCAAAATATCTATCATTCCTTGTGATTAAAATATTTATTTATGTTTATTACTTTCACAGTCGGCTCGCCATCAAGCGATACTTCGGGCGCCTGACAGGAAAACAATTCTTCAGTAATAGTTTTCATCTCGGCCTGCTGCAAAACCTTACCGGTTTTTACTGATAAATTTTTGGCCATCGAACGAGCTAAATTAACCCTTTTGCTCTGAGCGAATTCTATTAGCCCTTGTTTGTAGTTATGCAAAATTCTGTCTATGGTATCTGGAACATTTTCTATTTCTGTTCCGGCTGGGATTCCTTCAGCAATGTACTGAAACG
>JAAYWF010000070.1 GCA_012516825.1 Lentimicrobium sp.
ACCCTGGGGGAATTCAGCAGGAGCTGGTCGTACAGGACTTACCCTGTCAGCAAAAATAATAATTTATGCTATCATGAACCTTAATTTCTAAATTTTCACCTCCAATCGTCGTATCATTTGTACCTTTGCTTACGTTTAACAATAAATTAGGGCTTGATGAAAAGCTTTAGTCAACTGAATATTAATAACTTATGATATGTTTTTTAACTATAAAAATGCAAGGAGTTTGTATTTTTATATTATAAAGCTTGTACCTATGATAAAGTACACATCAGCCGACCAGTTATCAATTGAGAAGTTTAAAACCCCTTTTGAGATTAATCTATACAGGTAGAATCGTTTGGTTAAACTTTCCCAAATCATCCCATGGGATGAGCGCGAAGCCATCGAAACAAAAGAAGAGCAGACAATTGGAAATAATATTGAAGGTAAATTTGGACAAGAAAAAACAGCTTACAACAGGGCACGAATTCACACAGCGAAAAGTAGTGAGAGTTGGAGCGTTTGCATTATGTTTTCGATGAAACTCATTAAGTTCATTAAGATTTTTTTGTTTTCTTTTGCAAAATGGTTCAAAAACAGGTGGGGTAGATTTTTTTTATGCCTCAGCCGGTCAAAAAACTAAATTTCATCACAATAAATCCTTACTTTTTCAACAAACCTTAAATTATAAAATAATGGAAGAAATTAAACCCTCATCTTTTAGAGTTGCTATCAACCAAGGGCTGTTACTTGGGCTGGCGTTAATCATTTTTTCACTAATTCTTTATGTGGCAGGAACAGGGCCTAAAAGCTCACTCAACTACTTAACCTATCTAATCATTGTTATTGGTATGTTTTTAAGCATGAAACAATGGAGAGATAAGTTTAATAACGGGTTTATAACTTATGGAAATGCTTTTAAACATGGATTTTATGTAATTTTAATTACTGGAATTCTAACAGCTATCTGGACTTTTATATTTTACAATTATATAGCTCCCGACGAAGTTGCAAAGATAATCGAAGCTACCGAGGAGAATCTTTATAAAAGTCAACCGAATATGAGTGAAGAACAAGTTGAGATGGCTCTCAAGTGGAGCAAAATGTTTGTGAGTCCTAAAATAATGGCATTAACCGGTTTTTTTGGAAATATCATTTTAGGGGTTATCCTTGGAGCAATTCTCTCTTTTTTTATCAAAAAGGAAAAACCTGCTTTTAGCGAATAACAAATAATTATGGATTTATCGCTTGTTATCCCATTATACAACGAGGAGGAGTCGTTACCAGAGCTTTCAACATGGATTGAAGGTGTGATTAATAAGATGGGGCTGACCTATGAAATCATTTTTGTTGACGATGGCAGCAATGATAATTCATGGGAGGTGATTGAAATGCTCAATCATAAAAATCCTAATATCAAGGGTGTACGATTCAGAAAGAATTATGGAAAATCGGCTGCTCTAAACCGTGGTTTTTTTCTTGCTAAAGGGGAAGTAGTGATTACTATGGATGCCGATTTACAGGATAGCCCTGACGAAATACCCGATCTTTATAAAATGATAAATGAGAAGGGGTTTGATATTGTTTCGGGCTGGAAAAAAAAGCGTTACGACCCTATTAGCAAACGCTGGCCATCAAAATTTTTCAATTGGACGGTACGTAGAATTTCAAAACTTCCACTACACGATTTTAATTGCGGACTTAAAGCTTATCGAAAAGATGTGATTAAAAGTATCGAGATTTATGGCGAGATGCACCGATATATTCCTGTCATTGCCAAATGGGGTGGTTTCAGAAAAATTACAGAAAAGGTTGTGCAGCATAAACCGCGTAAATATGGGAGCTCAAAGTTCGGCGCCGAAAGGATGATAAAAGGCTTTCTTGATCTAATTTCCCTAACCTTTGTATCGAAATTCGGTAAACGACCGATGCATTTTTTTGGCGTAATCGGCTCACTTTTATTTATCGTAGGATTGATCATTGCTATTTATCTTACCTATGCCAAGTTTTTCCTTCAAGGTTATCGAATGACCGAAAGGCCTTTGTTTTATTTTGGTTTGTTAGCGATGATTATGGGAATGCAAGTTTTTTCTGCCGGTTTTGTTGCTGAAATGATCTCTCGCAATTCACCACGTCGAAATGAGTATGAAATAGAGAAAACTTCCGGAATTACCAATGAGTGAAAAAACACACGTTAAAAATGTGATTATCCTCGGCTCCGCTCATCCATTACGGGGCGGGCTTGCAGCTTATAACCAACGTTTAGCTCAAGCGCTTCTTGAACAAGATTATAATGTAAAAATAATCACATTCTCTTTACAATATCCGAATTTTCTTTTTCCAGGGAAAACACAATATTCCACCGAACCAAAACCGGAAAACTTCGATATTGAGATATCAGTAAATTCTGTCAATCCCCTTAATTGGATAAAAATTGGCAGGAGAATAAAACGATTAAACCCAGATATCCTGATCATCAAATATTGGATCCCTTTTATGGCTCCTTGTTTAGGAACAATTGCACGAATAGCTCGAAAAAATAGGAAAACAAAAGTGATTTCAATATTAGATAACATAATCCCTCACGAAAAGCGGATCGGAGATAAAATGCTTTCAGGATATTTTGTCAGGTCTGTTGATGGTTTTATTGCTATGTCAAAAGAGGTAATGGGCGATCTTGACATTTTTGATAGAAAGAGACCGCGGCTTTTCTGCCCCCATCCGCTTTATGATCATTTCGGCGAGTTACAAAGCAAAACCATAGCAAAAGAGAGATTAGGGCTTGATCAGGAAAGCAGATATTTACTTTTTTTCGGGTTTATCAGAGATTATAAAGGCCTCGATTTACTACTGAAAGCAATGGCTGATGAAAGGATAAGAAAACGAAATCTGAAGCTGATAGTAGCCGGAGAGTTTTATAGTGATCCAAAACCATATTTTCAACTTATTACTGAAAATCAATTGGCTGATCAGGTGATTATGGCAAATGAATTTATACCTGATAACCAGGTTGCCGATTATTTTAACTGTTGCGATATTGTAGTTCAGCCATACAAAGATGCAACCCAGAGCGGAGTAACTCAAATAGCTTATCATTTTGAAAAACCCATGATAACTACTAATGTCGGTGGTTTGGCTGAGATCGTCCCGGACGACAAAGTGGGTTTTGTTGTCAATCCTGATACAGCAGAAATTTCAGAAGCTATCGAGCGGTTTTATCAGGAAAACAAAGAGGAGAGTTTTACTAAGCAGATAAAAGTTGAAAAGTTAAAATATTCGTGGGAACGAATGGTTGAAGTAATTGAACATTTAATTAGAAAAACTGATCAAAATGATATATCGTAGTAAATCACCATTAAGAATAGGACTGGCCGGAGGCGGTACTGATGTTGCCCCCTATTCCGACATTTATGGCGGCGCCATATTAAATGCCACAATCAGCATGTATGCCTATGCCACCATTGAACCTCTTAATGGCAATAAAATCATTATCAACTCGATAGATAATAATGAACTTGTCGAATTCAACAGTACAAATGAGATTTCGTTGGACGGCAAGCTCAGTCTGCACAAAGGCGTTCACAATCGTGTAACAAAAGATTTTGGATTAAAAAATCTTTCATATAAACTTACAACATTCGTTGACGCACCTCCTGGTTCAGGATTGGGAACTTCGTCAACACTTGCAGTAACTATTTTAGGCGCTTTTGCAGAATGGCTCAAACTTCCACTTGGTGAATATGA
Organism: Lentimicrobium sp.; assembly: GCA_012516825.1. GTDB lineage: Bacteria > Bacteroidota > Bacteroidia > Bacteroidales > 4484-276 > RZYY01. The sequence continues at coordinate 3,727 of JAAYWF010000070.1, forward strand.
TATTGCGCATCTTGCTTATCAGATTGAGCGCAATGATCTGAAGATGGCTGGCGGAAAACAAGATCAATATGCAGCAACATTTGGAGGAGTAAATTTTATGGAATTTTACAAAGATGAAAAAGTTATAGTCAATCCTTTACGAATTAGAAGTAAATTCCTTAATGAATTATCCCACAACCTAATACTTTATTTTACAGGCACCAGCAGGCTCTCTTCTAAAATTATTGAAACACAACGTCAAAATGTCTTTTCGCAGAACAAACAATCAATAGAAGCTATGCACCAGCTCAAAAAGCAAGCAGTGATGATGAAAGAGGCTGTTCTTAAAGGAGAATTGGAAGAAATTGGTGAAATACTTGATTATGGTTGGAGGTTTAAAAAGCAAATGGCTGAAGGTATTACCAATCCTTTAATTGACAAGATTTATGAATCAGCTATGTTGGCTGGCGCTTCGGGAGGCAAAATATCTGGCGCCGGTGGTGGCGGTTTTATGATTTTTTATTGCCCGGGTAATTCAAGGTCGGAGGTAATAAAAGCCGTAGAGGCCTTTGGCGGTCAAGTGAAACGTTATGAGTTTACTGAACGCGGTCTAACAAGCTGGAGTATCTGACCTAAAAAGACTATAAAAAAACTCTGTGCGAATTAGCTTATAATACGCGACATAGCAAGTAACAGAAAAATTTTACTCTTTTGATTTCAAAACCTCTCTGATTTGACTCTCTAATTCATCTGCTAGCTCGGGATTATCAGCAAGTAGTTTTTTCACAGTATCTCTTCCTTGTCCGAGTTTTGTATCACCGTAACTAAACCATGAGCCGCTTTTTTTGATGATCTCAAAATCCACACCCAAGTCAATGATCTCGCCAAGTTTGGATATTCCTTCACCGTAAATCAGATCAAATTCAGCGCTCTTAAATGGTGGAGCAACTTTATTTTTAACAACTTTGACCCTTACTCTGTTGCCGCTAATATTTTCAGCATCTTTAATCTGTCCGATTTTTCTAATATCCAGCCTTACTGAAGAATAAAATTTCAGTGCATTCCCTCCGGTCGTTGTTTCCGGATTACCAAACATTACCCCAATTTTTTCTCTAAGTTGATTTATGAAGATACATATCGTCCCCGTTTTGCTAATTGTAGAGGTTAATTTCCGTAAGGCCTGCGACATCAGTCTTGCTTGTAAACCCACCTTTGAGTCGCCCATCTCACCCTCTATTTCACTTTTGGGAGTTAAGGCAGCCACCGAGTCAATGACGATGACGTCAATAGCTCCTGAACGAATAAGGTTTTCGGCAATTTCAAGCGCCTGCTCGCCGTTATCTGGTTGCGACACGAGCAGGTTCTGGATATCAACCCCTAACTTCTGAGCATAAAATCTATCGAAAGCATGTTCGGCATCAATAAATGCTGCAATACCTCCGAGCTTTTGTGCTTCTGCAACAGCATGTATTGCAAGGGTTGTTTTCCCTGACGATTCAGGGCCATATATCTCAACGACCCTGCCTTTTGGTAAACCACCAATGCCAAGGGCAGCATCAAGGCCTATAGAACCAGTGGAAATAGAGGGTATATTCTCCACAGGAGCATCTCCAAGTTTCATAATCGTTCCTTTACCAAAATGTTTTTCAATATTACCCAAAGTCCGTTCAAGGGCTTGTAATTTTTCTGCTTTAATCTTATCAATTGATTCTTGATTTTCTTTTGCCATCACTATATATTTTTTGTTATTGTTTCATTGCCTCGAGAATCTGTTCAGAATGCTCTTTTGTTTTTACCTTATTAAAAATTTGCTCTATTATCCCCTTTTCGTCAATCACATAAGTCATACGAATAATCCCCTCGAAAGTTCTTCCATACATCTTTTTTTCTCCCCAAGCGCCATAAAGCTTTAACACTTCTTTTTCGGTATCGGCAATTAGTGGAAAAGGAAGCTGATACTTACTTGCAAAGTTATTCTGCTTTTGTACCGAATCAGCGCTTACGCCGATAATCTTAAATCCTTTTTTTAAAAGATCGTCATAGTTGTCCCGCAGATTACAGGCTTGAGCCGTACACCCTGGTGTATTGGCTTTTGGATAAAAATAAAGAATCACCTTTTTTCCGATAAAATCGGAGAGACTAATAGAGTTATTATTCTGATCAACTCCTTTAAAATCAGGGGCTTTGTCGCCAATTTTTAATTTTGCCATAATAAAATCGAATATTTCATTTTCTGCTAAAATAACAAGATTTCTATAAATGAATTAACCAAATTAGAAACGCTAATTTTTGCTACTCTCTTTCAAATAAACTGTTTTATAATATTTACAGAAGTGTGAGATTTTACATTCCCGGCACTTAGGTCGTCTGGCAATGCAAACATATCTGCCATGTAGGATAAGCCAATGATGTGCGCTTGAAATATATTTTTCAGGTATGTGTTTTACTAATTGTTTTTCAGTTTCCAAAGGTGTTTTTGAGTTGGTTGTCAGTCCAATTCTAGCCGAAACTCTAAAGACATGTGTATCAACAGCCATTGCCGGCTTGCCAAAAGCCACTGAAGCAATTACATTTGCAGTCTTACGACCTACGCCCGGAAGTTTTTGCAATTCTTCCAACTCTACCGGCACCACACCTCCAAAATCACTGATCAGTTTTTGAGCCATCCCAATCAAATGCTTAGTTTTATTGTTTGGATAGGAACAGCTTTTTATCAATTCGTAAACTTCGTTAAATTCAGCTTTAGCAAGGGAATTTACATCTGGAAATTTCTTGTAGAATTCTGTAGTTATAATGTTTACCCGTTTATCCGTACACTGCGCTGAAAGAATAACCGCTACGATAAGCTGATAAGGATTGGTATGCCGAAGTTCGGTTGTAACATCTGGCTGATGAGCTACAAAATATTCAATAAAAAGCCTGTATCTCTCTTTTTTAGTCAAAGGTTCTGTTTTATTTGTGTAAAAACAAAAAGCCACTCATCTTTAAGTGGCTTTTTATTATTTTTTAATTTTTTCAATTAAGCAATAAGTCAAATACACCAATTGTTGTTGAGTTACTCATGGCTAAAGCTCTTGAAAACCCCATAATATTTTTGATTGTTACCTCGCTAGGCCCTATTTGGATATTGTTTAAGTATGCTTTTGCTTTTAAAATTTCTTGATATTTTCTAGCCAAATTCTTATCACCTATTATCAGTTGGTGATATTTCATGGTTTCATGATTACCCGGTGCGTTATATGCGAAGAAAATCAAGTCATTGAGAGTGTCAAAATTTTGCATAGGCTGTTTTGTTTATAAACTAAAATTCTTAACAAAACAACAAACGCTTGAAAGGAAATAATTATTTCGTTTGCGAAAAGAAATGAAAACTTATTTTGTCAGGATCACATTTTTTTCCTTGATAAGTTTTCGCAAATTGATGAGGGCATAACGCATACGACCTAACGCTGTATTAATGCTAACATCGGTTTGCTCGGCAATATCCTTAAAACTCATCTCAGCATAATGGCGCATAAAAAGTACCTCTTTCTGCTCCGCAGGGAGTAACTCAATCAAACTTCTTACATCTTCATGTATCTGATCGGTGATTATCTGTTCTTCAATTGAAGGATCGGTAAATTTTATCGTGTCAAAAATATCAAACTCACTGTTGTCATTATTAATCAGCGGGATACGTTTGGCTTTTCTAAAATAGTCAATAATTAAATTGTGCGCAATCCGCATCACCCACTGAATGAATTTACCCTCTTCTTTGTAAGCGCCTGAACGGATAGTTTTGATAACTTTGATAAAAGTATCTTGAAATATGTCATCAGCCAACTGCTTGTCTTTTACTGACATGAGGATGTAAGCATAAACACGGCTTTGATGACGATGGATGAGCTTTTCGAGGCTATATTGATTACCTTCAAGATATTGATTAATCAACTCCTTGTCACTAAGAATCTGAGCTTTCATAAAAGTTCCTTTTTTTGATTTTTATAAACAAAGAGTAAAATTTTTTTCGATAGCCTGTCCTTTTAATTTTTAATTAGTAATGATATTTAATCTTAAAATCGTTGCAAATGTACATTATAAATTCATACTACCAAATTTTTTTGCAATTTTTTTTCTTTAATAACATTTTTTAAGTTTTTGTTATTTTTGCAAAAATAAGTCTATTCCCTTATAAATCATGTCATTAGTGAAGATTGATGATCTTGACTCAAAAAATTTTATTTTAATTAAAGGTGCGCGTACACACAATCTCAAAAATATAGATATTGCTATTCAGCGCAATCAGCTTGTTGTCATCACGGGGGTGTCGGGTTCAGGGAAATCATCACTTGCCTTCGACACTTTGTATGCCGATGGCCAACGTAGATATGTAGAGAGCCTTAGTTCCTATGCTCGTCAGTTTTTAGGAAGAATGCAAAAGCCCGAAGCAGATTACATTAAAGGTATATCTCCCGCTATTGCCATTGAGCAAAAAGTAAATACCCACAATCCGCGTTCAACGGTTGGCACTTCTTCTGAGATTTATGAATACCTTAAATTACTGTTTGCCAGAATAGGAAAGACTTATTCACCAATATCGGGACAAGAGGTTAAACGACATTCCGTTACTGATGTAGTTGATTTTATCGAAAGTATTCCAGAAGACATACCCGTAATAATTGGGAGTGAAATAGAGCAAAATACCGGTAGGAATCTTTCTGATCAACTACAGATATTAAGGCAACAGGGTTTCACCCGACTTTTTCAAAACGGGAAAATAATAAAACTTGACGATTTATTAAATCAAATTCAGGCTGTTGGAGATTTAACTTGTGAAAAATCAAATTCTAAAACACAAGGTCTACCCCAACTTCAGATAGTTGTTGACCGACTTACTATTGACGCAAATGATAAAGACCAACGATCGCGATTAGCCGATTCGGTACAATCAGCATTTTTTGAAGGACATGGCGAATGCTTTGTGCATATATTTAATGCAGATAAATATGAAACGAAAGTGTTTTCCAACCGTTTCGAAGCAGATGGGATTGAGTTTGAAAAGCCCTCTGAGAACCTCTTTAGCTTTAATAATCCTTATGGAGCCTGTAGAACATGTCAAGGTTTTGGGAATGTAATAGGTATTGATGAAGACCGGGTTATTCCTGACAGAAGTCTTTCGGTTTATCAAGGCGCCATTGCCCCTTGGAAAGGCGAAAAATTAGGGTTATGGAAAGAGCAATTGGTATTAAATGCACACAAATTCGATTTTCCAATTCATAAACCCTTTTATCAACTAACGCAAGAGCAACAACAACTGCTTTGGACTGGAAATGAGTATTTCGAAGGTATCAACGCGTTTTTTCGTTATGTAGAACAGCAAACCAGAAAAATCCAATACAGAATAATTTTAAGTCGTTATCGTGGCAAGAGGATATGCCCCGAATGTCGCGGAAGCCGGTTACGTAAGGATGCAAATTATGTAAAGATAAATGGTCGTTCTATTAGCGACTTGGTAATGATACCTTTGGAGGATTTGTTAAGCTTCGTTCGCCAACTTGAGTTAAGTAAATATGAAAAAGAGGTCGTCCATCGCGTAATGATCGAAATAGAGAACAGGTTAGTATTTCTTTGCGATGTTGGGTTAGGATATCTTACCCTTAACCGTTTATCTTCAAGTTTATCGGGTGGTGAATCTCAGCGTATTAATCTTGCTATTTCGTTAGGGAGCAGCCTTGTTGGCTCAATGTATATCTTAGATGAGCCCAGTATAGGACTTCATCCCAGGGATACTCATCGCCTCATCAGAGTTCTGAAAAAACTGAAAGAACTAGGAAATACCGTAATCGTTGTTGAACATGATGAAGATATCATTCGTGCCTCCGATCAGATAATTGATATCGGACCTCTGGCAGGAAACCTGGGTGGCGAAGTCGTTTTTTCCGGTACCCTAAACGAATTATTGACTGATGACAAGAGTTTAACAGCTAAGTACCTTAGTAAAAAAATGAGTATCAATATACCGGATAAACGGAGGAAATGGAAAGATTTTATTGACTTCATAGGCTGTCGCGAAAATAACCTGAAACATATCAATGTGCGGATCCCATTAAATATACTAACTGTGATAACCGGTGTAAGTGGATCGGGAAAATCATCGTTAGTGAAAGGGATTATTTATCCCGGACTAAACAATTTATTGGGAAATAGTAGCGAAAAAGCCACTAAATATGATAAGATCTTAGGAGAAGTAAATCAAATTAAGGAAGTTAATTTTGTTGACCAGAATCCAATTGGACGATCAAGCCGTTCAAATCCTGCAACCTACGTAAAAGCTTTTGATGAAATAAGGGTACTCTTTAGTGAGCAAAAACTTGCTAAGGTCAGAGGTTATAAACCAGGTTTCTTCTCTTTTAACATCCCCGGTGGACGATGCGATGAGTGTGAAGGCGAGGGTACGGTAAAGATTGAAATGCAATTCATGGCTGATATTTACCTTACATGCGAAGCATGTGGCGGCAAACGTTTTAAAGATGAAGTTCTAAACGTTACCTTTCAGGAAAAAAATATCAGTGAGGTGCTTGACATGACCATAGATGAAGCAATAATGTTTTTTGAGAAAACAAAACAAAACACTATAATCAAAAGGCTGCTCACCAAATTACAACCATTGCAAGATGTTGGATTAGGTTACCTAAAGATGGGACAGCCATCGAACACACTATCTGGAGGTGAAGCACAACGGATAAAACTTGCTTCGTTCCTTACAATTGGAGATAAGAATAACCATAGCTTATTTATCTTCGACGAACCAACCACAGGGCTTCATATGTATGATATCAGCAAACTATTGGATTCGCTTAATGCCCTGATCGAAAACGGACATACTGTTTTGATCATAGAACACAATTCTGAAATCATTAAATCAGCCGACTGGATAATTGATCTAGGACCGGAAGGAGGTGATAAGGGGGGGGAAATTGTTTTTGAAGGAACGCCAGAGGAGTTGATTAACAGCAAAATATCTTATACCGGTAAGTACCTAAAAAGCAAATTTTAGAAACATTATTCACATAGTAATATTTGATCTCTTCGGGCTTTGAATTTGAAATAACTACTAAATGTTTGTAATCAACACAATAAGAATTATAGTTAACAAACACTAAATCAGGATTCTCATCAAAAACAACAGTTATTCTTAAAAGGGCTTTTTTTTGATTTTAGATAAATAACTTCGATTCCTTTTGATTAATTCTTGTTAATTCGTTTATTTGGTGCATTAAAAGTGTACTTAATTACAAAATTTAGCAATGAATTATCAATATCTTCAAAGACAAAAACACTAACATTGCAAAATATGAAAAGAGTTTTTATATATTTGTCGAAATCTTAACTAAAAAATTAATAATGGATTGTGATTTGAATTACGGTGGTTTGGATGCTGATTACAGCGGTTTGGAACATGCCTCAGTGGTTGTACTTCCGGTTCCTTACGACGAGACCAGTACTTGGGGCAAGGGCGCTGATCGAGGGCCTGAAGCGTTATTGAAAGCATCGGCCAACATGGAACTTTACGACATTGAAACAGATAGCGAAGTATATAAAATCGGAATCTTTACCGCGCCACCAGTTCTTGAAAAATCATCCACCGAAATAATGATAAATGCAGTTCATAAAGAAACTTTAAAATATATCCGTCAGGGTAAATTTGTTGTTGGTATTGGTGGCGAACACTCTATTACAACCGGTTTTGTACGTGCTCATGCCGAAGTGTATAACGATTTAACTGTACTGCAATTGGATGCCCACAGCGACCTTCGCCCTGAATATAACGGAAGTCAATACAACCATGCCTGTGTTATGTCGAGAGTTGCCGAAATTTGCCCGTTTGTGCAGGTGGGAATCAGAAGCATGGATAGTATAGAAAAACCTTTTTTGGTAAAAGAGAACCTTTTTTTAGCCGAAGAGATTTGTGGCCGTAATGACTGGTACAACAAAGTGATAGATCAACTTAGCGCCAATGTTTTTATCACCATAGATCTTGACGTTTTCGATCCCTCAATTATGCCCTCCACCGGAACTCCGGAACCTGGCGGGCTATCGTGGTATGAGGTAATCAAACTTTTAAAATTTGTTGCTCTAAAACGAAATATTGTTGGTTTTGATGTGATGGAGCTTGCGCCCAATAGTTCAAACAAGGCGCCGGATTTCGTTGCAGCTAAACTTATTTACAAACTATTATCCTATCGTTTCAAACTTTAGATTAATCAAAATAAATAAGGATATGAATAAAAAAGATTTTTTGAATAGGGTTGTCAAACATATTGACATCAAATCGTTCGATTCTACGCCAATCATTGACTCTATGCGCGATATGTCATTCACTTCACGCGAAATAGCACAGGCTGCCGACATTTTACAGTTAATGATCAAAGATGCTAACTGTACAAATTGGCTCACTCTGGCCGGAAGTACAAGCGCGGGTGGGTGTATGCAAGTGTACGTAGATATGATTAAAAATAACATGATTGACGTTGTAGTAGCAACAGGCGCTTCAATTGTTGATATGGATTTTTTTGAAGCCTTAGGATATAAACACTACATAGGATCCTCATGGGCAGACGATAAGCAACTGCGATCACTTTATATTGATCGAATTTACGACACATACATTGACGAAGAAGAACTTCAGGCTTGCGACGAAACCACCAAGATCATTGCCAACAGCCTTGAGCCACGCCCATACTCGTCAAGAGAGTTTATTAAGGAAATGGGAAGATATTTAACAAAACATGCGGTTAAGAAAGATTCGCTTGTTCAAACTGCCTTCGAACATAATGTGCCTATTTTTTGCCCTGCCTTTTCCGATTCTAGTGCAGGATTCGGACTTGCAAAGCATCAGTTGGAGAAACCTGAAAAGCATGTATCAATTGATTCAGTAAAAGATTTTGTTGAACTTACCAAAATAAAAATGGAAGCTGGCGATAGCGGCTTATTCATGATAGGTGGCGGTGTGCCAAAAAACTTTGCACAGGACACTGTAATATGTGCAGAAATCTTAGGGAAGGATGTGCCAATGCATAAATATGCTGTACAAATCACAGTAGCCGATCCGCGTGATGGAGCATGCTCAAGCTCAACACTGAAAGAGGCTTCATCATGGGGCAAAGTTGATACTGTTTATGAACAAATGGTATATGCAGAAGCTACATCCGTACTACCATTGATAATTAGTTATGCATACCATAAAGGAGACTGGAAAAACCGAAAAAAATGGGAATGGGCAAAACTCTTTGATAAATAACCAAATATGTTTTAAACCAACAACATAGACTAATTGAACTTTCTATTGATTAATTCACTGTAAATGATCTAATTTTGCCAGTCGAATCATAATAAGGATTTAGTATGACAAAGAAATTGCTAATTAATCAAGTTTTGTTAGTTTTTTTATTGGTAGGAATTGGTTTCCAATCATGCAAAAAGGATGACATAAAGAAAAAACAAGCTGAAAAGGATGAACAGATCATAAAAGATTATCTGGCTACTAACCAATTAGAAGCATTGCGCCATGAGTCGGGTTTGTATTATATCATTATCGAAGAGGGTTCTGGCGCTCATCCAACCGTCAACTCAACAGTTAAAGTCCTATATAAAGGATATCTTACTAACGGTGAAATATTTGATCAGACAAATCAGGATGCAAGGGTTTTTAAACTTAAAAATCTGATCGAAGGATGGAGAATTGGGATTCCAATGTTAAAAGAGGGTGGATCGGGTATTTTCTTAATTCCTTCGGCTATGGGTTATGGTAGTAACCAGGTTGGAGCCATACCTCCCAATTCTGTTATTATATTCGAAATTGAGCTACTCTCGATTTTGTAACTCTTAGAAAACTATTTTTCGTACCTATTAAAGAGTTGATAAAATATTGTTGGTTATTTTTTTATAATTCTGATTCATTAACTATTTGCATAACCCACTTATCAATACGCTGGTCGGTAAGTTCAGGTTGCTGATCTTCATCTAATGCCAGTCCAATAAATTTTCCATCTTCGATAGCTTCTGAGTTGGTATGATAATAACCTTCAACTGGCCAGCGGCCAACGAGATTAGCTCCAATAAGATCAA
>JAAYWF010000071.1 GCA_012516825.1 Lentimicrobium sp.
ATTTTTATTTTATATAATTATTAAAAATTTAACGACAAAAATAATATTATAAATTTCATCAAATCAAATAAATACAAAAGTTTTAACTAAAATTTTAACTAAACTAACTTACTAAAGCATTTAAATTAATCAACTTAAATAACTTAAATAATGTTAAATTATCAACTTAATATTGACTTAAGTAATTTAAATAAACTACCTTTGGTGCCTTAAAAAAGTATGGGGTTTAACGATGAATATATAGTTATTATATTGATATACAGATATTTGTCAGGTAAAATAAACTTAAATTATTATGCGTGGTAAATTTTCTTTTCTTGCTCACTATTTAGAAATTGCTCTAAAACAAGCTCGTGTCATGCTTCCAGGTGTACGGAGAATGGATGCTTTTTACCATTCATCAGAAACTGAACCTCTTACTGCCCTTACTTCAGATTTTTCTGCTGAATCCGAAGAGCCATTAACATTAGTAATTGATGGGAAAATAGAAACTCTTGAAAAACTAATTAATCTAAAGAGTAATTATAGCTGGTATTCTGAAGACGAGCTACCATATTGTAAAAATGGAGATAGCAACAAGATACCTGATGTTTTCAGCGAGCTAAACAAAACCGTACTTATGGTTAGGTTTACTCGCGAAAAATCAACACAAAAAGATGCTTTGGTTGTTTATTTCAAAGAGAATATGATTGGTTTTGGGATGAATTTAAGTCAAAAGGAGATCAAATCTGACTATAAAGATATTATTGCTCAGATGGTTATTAATACGGTTAACACAATCAGAAATATTTCAAGACCAGATAGAGATATTTGGCTTTCCATCCGTGGAATTATGAATGAAAACAGGCTTAAGATGGAGCAGACAACCCGTAAACTTGAAAATTTAAAAGAGCAATATCAAGATAGACTTGTGGATTCGTGCAACTACTTCCTTTCAAACATTTCGGCTAAAGAGGGAAGAAAATATCTATTCTCAGAAGGAGCAATTAAGTTAATTAAAACGACACCAGTAAGTTACGACCGTATTGAAAACGCCATAAAATTAGCAGTTCAGTTAGCCATAAACTTCGACATCGAAAATCAAGATGAAATTATCTATATCACCGAGAATTATTTGAATTTCAATGCCATTCGAATTGAATAATAAAAAACCGAAATGATAAATACTGTTTACGAGCGGCCCTTTAATTATTTAGATTTTCTTGAATCGCTTGCTGAAAAGGTGAAAGCTAAAAAACTTCCGATAAAATCCCAAACTATTATTGATGAGATGGAAGATCCAGTAAGTCAAGCTGCTATAACATGGAATGTAAATCATAACATGAAGGCAATGCAACATCTTTTCCGCCTCTATCCTGATAAGTGGCCGATTATTAGAAACGAATTCAAACCAATTCTCAGAATAGCCTCAAAAGGTGATAATAGATATAGGCAAGTTCAAAATGGATAATTTTAATATAGAGTAACATCATGCTTAAAAATAACGACCTTCAATCAAAACATTTTAGAGGTGATTTTCTGGTTTCAAATGGAGCGCTAATAAAATGTTGCAATTTTGAATTTGAAAAGCTTAGCAAACAACCTTTTGTTTATGAAGTTATTAGAGTGATATCATCTGTTCCGCTTTTTCTTGAGGATCATTTTGAAAGGTTTGAACGTTCAATGCGAATAGCGGCAATTTCCAACCCATTTTTATTCAGCGAAATCAATGCAACCCTTCAACTTTTAATCAACTCCAACTCAATTGAAAATGGGAATATAAAAATCGTTTATCCTGCTTTGTCCAAAACTTCCACATCAGGGTTAACTGCCTTTTTCATACCACATAAATATCCTGATTCAGAACAATATAGAAAGGGAGTTGAAATAGTTACTTTAATACAATCGAGGCCCAATCCTAATGCGAAAATAAGCAATCCTGATCTAAGGAAGCAGGCAGATGAAATTATAGCAAACAGAAATGTTTTTGAAGTGCTTTTGATTGAAGAATCAGGAATTATAACTGAGTGCAGTAGAGCAAATATCTTTTTTATTAAGCAGGATCAAATAATCACATCTCCAGAATCATTGATATTAAAAGGTATTACTCGTGAGTATATCTTTAAAATTTGCAATCAAAATGGAATTTCTCTGAAAGAAAAAATCATTCATCAATCAAATCTTCAGCATGTAAACGCTACTTTTATAACCGGAACATCGCCAAAAGTATTACCTGTTTGTAAAATTGATGAATATAGTTATACTACTGATAACCCATTATTATTGAAGGTCATGGAGCTTTACAACAAGGAAATAGATAAATACATTTTGAAGAAAAAAGCTCAATAAAATCATCGTTTATTGAACTTAAAACCATTTTGGCATAAAAATTCCCCTATCATTCGAGTACATTTCTTTTAAATAGCTCATTTGTCAACTCATTGTATGTTATAGGTTTAGCCTGAATGGTTAGACTTTTGTCGAGTAAAAACATAGTGGGGGTAGCATAAATATCTAATTGCTGAACAAGGTCTCCTTTCCATTTTTTAAAATCACATACATTGATCCAGTTGTAATCTCCATCATTTAAAAACTTTTCAAGCTCATCTTTCGATTCATCAATGGCTATTGCAACAATTTCCAGTTTATGATGATTGTCGGGCAAGTAAATCTTTTTAAGATCATTAACTAACCCTTTGCAGCTAGGGCACCATGTAGCCCAAAACAGAAGAATAGTATATTCTGATTCAATTGAAGAGAGCTTAACGCTATTTCCCTTAAGGTCAATTGTCTCTATATCTGGAATTTGTTTACCTATTGAAAACTTCTTATGACTATCAACTTTTTTTTCTAAAAGCGCTTTTTTCTCCTCATCAATGCATTGGTCTTCAAGGTCAATATTATCGGCAATAAATGTTAAGACCTTCTCAAATCCATAACTGCTGAATCCATTAATCAGGTAATCCATTATATACGCATAAACCTCCGGACTATTTTTCGCCTTTTCCATTATTATACTCACAGCTTTGATATACTCCACCTGCAAATGATCTTTATCTAACCTATTATTTTGATATAGAGAGAGATATTGAATGGTTTTATTAGAAAACAAGTTGCTGTTAAGTAGCGATGTATCATTAAAATCAATATTATCAAAAAAGTGAATTTTAAGGAAATTGACATGTTGTTCTTCATTTAAAAACGAAGATGGCATGGGAGTATAATCTGATCGGATCAGCCTGGCTGCAAATTTATTGGGATGATGCTTAACTATTGATGAAGCCCATTCGCTCATTTCATCATTTACGATATCATATTGCTTAGTTATACTGGCGTAAAACGGATCATCTTTCGGATACATGTTTATCAGAGGATAGATCAGTTCGAGTTTAAATTCGCATACGTTTCGTTTTTGTAAATAATCAAAATAGAGCTGATTCTCAGGCGAATGGAAATAAACAAGGCTATCAACAATTGAATTATTCGTAGTTTGAAACCGAATATTTTCATCGTTATAAATAATGTCCATCATCTGATTTTTCCCCCAACGCAAGCGGTACATCCCTTTGTAAGCATTATTTTGAAACTGATAAGTAAAGGATCCGTCTGGCTGTACTTGAATCGAGTCAAACCTTTTGTTTTCAGCGCCGTAAAAAGTATGAAGATAGATGTAATCGTCTTTAATTTCTGATATTTTTCCTGAAAGCGTATTGTTTTGCGAAACAGCTAAAACGGGGCAGAGCAGAATAATTAATAAGATACGAAATAACATTGATGTTTTAATTAAGAGTTAGTAAGGTACAAAATTATGAAAAGGTAGATTTCACCTTTTGATAACTGTAACAAAGAAGAGAAAAATTTATTCTTTTTGGATAAAAAGCAGCGCTGGTTGTGTTAATTTAATAAGGTACGATTTGCCGGGTAAAAGCGAATCAAGGCTATAGATTGACTGATCAGGCCAATAAATATCAAAACCGAGAGCATCGCGGATCATTTCAATATTTTCAGCAGGAATTGTTTTCAATAAATTTATCGGCACAGGGCTTTCCGACATTACCGGAATTAAATTCCACCCACCCTTTAATTCAAGAATTGAGGTGATAGGTTTGCTTCCGGAAATATTGAGATTAAAACCTTCGGATGCTTTAAGAAAATAACCTGTAGTTACATCCCAATTCGAAATGGTATTATTTTGACTTCCGGGTTGATATATACCTTTTAAATTAGTTAATATCAATATATTACCAGCATAATCTGAGAATATTTCATCAAGGCTTTCAGCGTCAGGATGTAAAAAGCCACTGATAGCGTTCCACCCATTGCTGAGAGTAAAACTTGCGTATGCTGGCAGTTCTATTAATTTTGACACTTCAAAATCATCAAAAAACAAACCTAACCTCCCAGTAGCTGCATCGCTGCCAAACCAGAATCCGAGTAATAATTGCTTACCACAAAACTGTTTTAGCGACACCCAATCTTTTACCCAATCATCATGTTTGCCTTGATAAACAAATGTTTCAGGTTCGGATATTATAAATTCGTTATCCATAAATCTTGCCTGTAACGGTTCCCAAGTCTGACCATCATCGGTGGAGGCCATAAGTTTAACCCAATCTTTGCCACCATCAAGATCCCATGACACATAATAGCTTAGCCAGGCACAATTGATATTTGTCAGGTCAATGGGTTGTGAAAGTGTTATATGTGTAGTTTCGTTGTTGGAATATACGCCACTTGGCGCATTACCAATTGAAAACTCAGGTGATTTATACCGGTGTGATGTAATGTTCCATTTTGCACTAACCGTCCATGCTGATAAATCGGAACAGGAATCAAAAAAAATCGTTTCTGACAACCCACAAATTTTCGAAATAGTATCGGTAAAGTGAAATCCTTCAGCGTTTATGTCAACTATAAATTTTATTTCATCTCCTGTTTTCAAGCCCGGTTTAAGTATATAATAGATTGAATCGGTAACCATTGAGTTTAAAGCACTTGTAGAATAATTTTTATTATTTGTAAGCTGAAGGAATGAATTGTCTAATGGCAGGAAATCAATTGAAAAAGGCTTGTCCGAAATTCCGATACGCATTACACTATATTTTAACCACCCCTCTTGACTGGTTAGATTAATTGGGCTTAAATCTTTGAAATCGGCATAAAAGCCTGCAAGCCTGGCAGTCATAATATTTTGATATAAATTCTCTTCGCAAATAGGAATAATTCGCTCGACTGGCGGCCAAAAGCCATCTAAATTAGTCCCAACTTCTGCCAAAAAGGCAAATGCTTGCTTTTCGCCATACATCCAGTCGCAAGCATCGCCATTTACAATATATAGCAATGCTCCGGGCACATTAAAACGATAGTTGTTTTTACGCGTGAGAATACGTGATTGTTTCTGAAAAAGATTGTGATCGGGTGTCAGAAGATAAGAGACATATCCCCATGGATGTAAAAGCACGCTGCCGTAGGAATGATAATTTAAAACTACTGAAAAACTATACTCTTCACACAGATTTTTTATGAGTTTTGTTTCAGGTTCAGAAAAAGGAGCGTTTCCTCTAAAGGTATTACTTGATGGAATAGGTGATGATCCCATTCCGTCGTACCCCCATTTATACCCAAAATTTCTATTCAGATCAACTCCAAAAGAGCCATCTCCATTGTTCCTTCGATTTTTACGCCACATTCCTCCACCTTGCGGTGATTCCATTTGATTATAAACATAACCATCAGGATTTACACAAGGTACAAAATAGAGTTCAGTGTTGTCAACAATATCGGTTATTTCATCGTCAACTCCATAGTTTTCGAGGATATAATACATAAAATAGAGAAGTTGCTGCACTGAAGCCGGTTCACGAGCATGGGTAAGCGCTGTATATAGCACACGGGGCTTTTCCTGAGTAACAGTTGGGTTGTTGGAAATCCTTTGCCAATAAAGATGTCTGCCTTCCGTAGTAGTATCTTCCGAAATTGGTTGTGGTTGTGTTATAAGGCCCGGATAAAGCTCAAACATATTGTCAAGATGACCGAGAATTTCTAAATAGGTACTGAACCCGCCCATTGATCCAAATGTAAATCCTGATGGAACTGAATAACGACCGCTTTGTTTCTGCGCTTCAAAAAGCGCTTTATAATCCTTATTACTGTTACGACTACGATAAAATTCGCTGATATCTTCGATCAAAATACGATAATCAATTCCTGTTGTCTTCAGAAGGGCAAATTCACCTTCAGAAACTTCAAGCCACAAATAATCGTCAGGCTCTATAAAAGCTATATTTATCCCTAAACGATAAACCTCTTCAATATTTTCCAAGCTACAGGGAATCTCAATACGGGTGTATTTTTCTGGCTGGGCACTGATTAATAAAGGCGGAATGAAAAATAATATGATTAGTAATCCGATTCTCATTTAAAAATGATTTGTAAAAAATTTGTTTACAAATGTAAAATAAAATCCAAACAGAAGCCTTTGTGAATAACGATTTACATTGATTTTTAAATTTTTACGAAAAATAAAAGGGTAATCAATACAAAGTCCTTTTGACCGGAACTATTTATTTTAAAAGCAAATCCCGATCGTTTTCGTTCCAATCTTGGGAGAAGCCTAACGGCTCGTTACTGTGATAATACTTAACGATCCAATTTTCTGAGTTTTATTAATTTCATCTAACTTTGTCTAGATATTCTCCATATTATTTTTTCAGGTGGATTTTCGATCAAATAAAGTTAAAGAAATACGTGAAACCTACATTAAGGAGCTACAATCGTATTATCCTGTTCATGAGGCAACGGCGCTTCTCGATTTGATTTTGTCGCACAGACTACTGATAAACAGGACGACACTCGCATTGAACCCTGAATTAAGGGTGAGCGAATCGGAGATGTTAATAGTTCATTTTGATGTAAAAGAATTAAAAAAGTACCGTCCGATTCAGTATATTTTCGGTGAAGCTTGGTTTGACGGATTTTCACTTAAAGTTAATGAAAACGTTCTAATTCCTCGTCCTGAAACTGAAGAGCTTGTTCTGTGGGCAGTTGATAGTTTACAGAACAAAAAAAATCTCTCTATCCTTGATATTGGAACGGGTAGTGGTTGTATCGCTATTGCTTTGGCAAAAAGGCTTCCTACTTCTCACATCTCAGCTTGCGACGTGTCCCGTGATGCCCTAATATTAGCCGGAGAAAACGCGAAAAACCTGAAACTGAATATTGACTTTTTTAATTTAGATATTTTGAAAAGTGATTCATGGATAAATGCGTGTGTATATGATGTAATCATTAGTAATCCGCCTTATGTTACTAATTCGGAAAAAGCGGCAATGCAGCCTAACGTATTGAATTGGGAACCATCGCTCGCACTTTTTGTCAATGATGACGACCCTTTGATCTACTATCGTAAAACACTTCAGTTTTGTATTAATCACCTGAAATCATCAGGAACTATTTTTTTCGAAATCAATCAACACTTTGGCAATGAGTTGTATGATTTGTTATCATCCTCTGGATTCAAGGATATAATAATTAAAAAAGACCTTTCGGGAAATGACAGGATGCTTAGCGCTGTGAAGCTGCAACAATAAGATATTTATTGAATATCAGCGCTGGTTTTAGCCACTATAAAAACCCGGCTGACTCCTCAATATCTCACTTCTGAAATCTCTTTGCGATTTCAGGAGATTGATAGAGTAGAGGAGAAGGTTTTTCGTCTCGGCCAGCAAATCGAAATAGAGCAAGCTGACACGTGTATGTAACTGTTTTTCTTTTAATCGTTTAACCTGATTTATACGGCTTTCGGATATCAATTGCAATATTTCCTGCTGTTTAAGAATAATTTGGTCGAGATCGCTGTATTTTTTAGTTTGTATCTTAACTATAATATCCTTATACAACTCGGATATTCCTGAGTAAATTGCTTCAAATTCTTGCTGTTGAAACTCATCAAGTCCGGTGTGGTTATTATCAATGTGCTCATATGCGGGATTAGCCATGTAGTTGAGGCAATGAGCTATTTCGCGCAGATAATCAACACTTTGTACATAATAATGACCTGTATCAATCTGATCAATCTGGAGATGGGTTACCGTTTCGCTTACATTATCTTTTATTCGTTTAGTTTTTTTATTGAATTTTTTTATCTCCTTTTTCAACTCTTTCAAGCTGTTCCTATCTTCTTCTGTAATCCCCTTAAAAAGTTGTCTATAAAAATCAGGTACTTTTTCAAGAGCATTGACTGTTAATGAAATACATTTTTCAAAAACAACCGATGCGCTTATTATCTCTTCAATTTCATGTTCAATAGCATTATCGGTTCTTTCTTTTTCCATTGTTCTGTGCAACTTATAAGTACGATAGACAAACAATAACACTAATATTACGATTACACCAATAGCCACGATCCCGCCAAAATAAATCACTATAGCAATGATTAAAGCTATAAAAAAAGCCAGAACAGCTGTAAGAAACCATCCTCCAATCACTGAAAATACGCCTTGCACACGATATACAGCGCTGTCGCGCCCCCAGGCTCGATCGGAGAGTGAGGTTCCCATGGCTACCATAAAAGTGATGTAGGTAGTGGATAAAGGAAGTTTTAAGGATGTCCCTAAAGCTATTAACACAGAGGATACCATCAAATTTACAGAGGCTCTTAATTCATCAAATGAGGGTAAATCTTTTGTTTTTACAGAGCTATATATTGTTTTTGGAATTTCAAATCTTTTATCAATCCTGTTTTGGATTCTTTTCGGTATTTTTTCTGAAAATGATTTATTGAGTTTTATTACTCCCCTAACTACTGATTTTGATAAGGCTGAAGTACCAAACCTCTCATAACCAGAACCTTGCCGTGCTAAATTTACTTCAGTAGCAATTACCGTTCTGGCCTTTTTTGAGAACCAAAGAGTGAGCGCCATTATTACTCCCGCAATAACAAGATAAATTGTATCAGTAGTAACCGCTCGTGAAAGCGAATCCATATAAAAAGTATCAGGAGTAGCCCCCGGTGTTGATAAGAAACTTTTGTAGGATGCAAGCCCTGCCAATGGAACACCGATAAAGTTTACCAAATCATTACCTGCAAAGGCAAAAGCAAGCGCAAAAGTGCCTATTATTACAACTATTTTTGTAATAGGGACCTTAAAAATCCAATAGAGTAATTGCAAAAAAACTGTCCAAAAAATAAATCCATACAAAAGAATGTGAATAGTATGACTTTCGAGCCATTCATTCATTTCCGGAGTTAAAAAAGAAGCTCCTTTTGCCCCTTTCAGAATCATAAAAAAGGTAATTGCTGTAATAGACAGACCCCCAAAAACACCACCGTAATATTTTAATTTGGGAACGAAATTGAAGGTAAAGATTAACCTGACAACATATTGTATAATAGCGCCTATAATAAATCCAAGGAATACCGAAATAAGAATGGCGGAAATAATGGCCAGAACTTTAGGTGAATTAATATAATTTCCAAGTTCCACAATGCTTTCTCCTGAAATATTCATTTTTATTAACGATATTGCAACGGATGCTCCTAACAATTCAAAAATAATGGATACGGTTGTTGATGTAGGTAATCCAAAAGTGTTAAAAAGATCAAGCAAAATTATATCAGCCATACCAACCGCCAAGAATATAATCATCACCTCTGAGAACGTAAATTGGCCTGGATGAAATATCCCTTTTTGAGCAATCTCCATCATACCGCTGGAAAAGGTAGCTCCCAAAATAACACCAAAGCTCACCACAATTAATAGTACCCACATTGGGGCAGTTTTGGATCCAGCAGCAGAATTTAAAAAGTTAACGGCATCATTAGTTACACCCACAGCAAGGTCGGCAACTGCAAAAGCAATAAGTATAATAATAATAATCAGGTAGATATCCATAATATTAAAGGTAAAATTTTGTTCAAGTTATTGAAATTTGAGATTTAACAGTCAGTTGTTATTTAAAACAGAAACATTAGATTTTTTTAGATCAAACAGAAAAATATTAAGACGAAGAACAATCATAATCATAATCATACTCTTACCAGCTTGATGAGAATTTATTAGGTCTGTTTTTTTTAATTTCAAACACACGTACCTATGTTTTAGTATTACTTAATAATGATTTTTTAATAACAATTTTGTCTGTTAAAATAAGATTTCAGTCTTAAAATAAGCTACGCAAAGAACTAAAGTTTTTAGGATTCAACAAACAATGTTAATAAAAAAAATTGGTTGATCAGTTTCGCACCGGAGGAAAATCTAATTAGGTCTTTAATGATCTTATTTAATAGTGCGGAAATCAAACGGATGAATAAATCACTAATCTCGTTGACCAAAAATTACGCTACCCAACCGGATGATAGTACTCCCTTGTTCAATTGCAATTAGATAATCACCTGACATACCCATTGATATTTCTTTAAATGAGTCAATATGTTGGAAGTACTTTTGTTTTAGAGTATCGAATATGATTTTCAGGTTTTTAAATTCCTTACTTATCTGCGTTTTATCATCAGTAAGGGTTGCCATTCCCATTACGCCACAAATACTTACGTTTTTAATTTTGTCAAAATAATTGTTATCAAGTATTTCATAAGATTCTGATAAGGTTAACCCAAATTTCGACTCTTCTTCGGCAATATGAAATTGCAACAAGCACGGTATTACTCTATTCAAAGCTGCAGCATGCTTATTGATCTCCTTAAGAACTTTAAGCCGATCAACTGACTCAATCATATTCACAAAGGGGGCTATGAACTTCACTTTATTGGTTTGTAAATGGCCTATAAAATGCCAGTGGATATCTGACGGCAGATGTGGCTGTTTGGCTATCATCTCTTGTACTTTATTTTCGCCAAAATGTCGTTGTCCGGCATTATAAGCCTCCATGATCTCATCTATTCCCTTGGTTTTTGAAACGGCGATTAACTTAACATTGGCAGGTAATTCATTTTTTATCTTTTTGATATTCTGATTGATTCCCATATTTTTTTCTGACAAAATTAAAAAAAAATCCGACAATTTTTCAAAAGCCGGATCATAATTATAACAAAGAGTGTTTTAATCTATTTACCCGGGCATACTTTTATAACGCTCTCTTTTATATTCTTTTGCCCATAATTTTTATCAAACGCATCGCTGAATTTTTTTGCTAATATCTGAGCTTGTTTGTCGTATGCCTCTTTATCTTTCCATGTATTTTTCGGCCAAAGCATCTCTGATGGCACTCCGGGGCAATTTTCAGGCACATCCACATGGAAGAGATTATCGCGTTTATAATTAACGTTTTCCAACTCGCCCGAAAGAGCTGCATTTACCATTTTTCGGGTTAATGTGAGATCAATTCTTTGACCTGTTCCATAAGCGCCGCCACTCCAGCCTGTATTAATCAGATAAACTTTGGTATTATGTTCTTTCATCTTTTTACCTAACATTTCTGCATAAACATCAGGATTCGCCGGCATGAATGGCTGCCCGAAAAAGCGCGAAAAGGTAGCTTGTGGCTCAGTAACACCGGTTTCGGTACCAGCAAGTTTACTTGTATAGCCCATTAAGAACCAAAGCATTGCCTCGTCTTCGGTAAGTCTGGAAACAGGAGGTAACACACCGTAGGCATCAGCAGTTAGAAACAGAATCGTTTTTGGATGTCCCGAAGTAGAGGACTCTTTAATATTTTTAAGATAAGTAAGCAAGAAGGATGCCCGTGAGTTAGGAGTAAGGCGATCATCGTAAAAATCAAATGTGCCATCAGGATAAATCATGGCATTTTCAACAATCGAACCATGATTTAGGTAGTCATCAACATGCATTACTGCATCATAAATATCGGGCTCTTTCTTTGGATTGATATCAATCATTTTTGCATAACATCCAAACTCGAAGTTAGCGATACCATCGTCGCTCCAGCCATGCTCATCATCGCCAAGCAATGCACGACTCGGATCGGCCGACAGGGTAGTCTTACCCGTGCCCGAAAGGCCTAAGAGTAAAGCTGAATCACCTTTTGGTCCTTCATTGGCAGAACAATGAAGTGGCAAAATCCCCTCTAAAGGAAGCAGATAATTCATCACCGTAAAAAGCATCTTCTTAACACTTCCCATATAAGCAGAGCCAATGATAACGCCAAGCCTCCTGTCAAAATCCATTGCAACGGCCATGTCTGTTGTTTTACCATTTGGCAATTTACGAAGTCGGCCTTCATATTTATCGGGATTCAATTTTCTATAAGGAACAGCTATTAACTCAAATCCATTTTGATAAAATTTACTACGATGTATATCTTTCGGTATAGGGCGAAACATGTTGTCCGTAAAAAGAGCATGTAAAGCATTTGGAGTAACAACTCTTACGGGCAGTGCATATTTGCTGTCGGCGCCAATAACTCGATCGGTAATTTGAACCTGTTTTGCATCCCTGATAAACTGCAGCGCATCATCAAAAAGCATATCGAAAGTTTCTTCGTCAATCGGAATGTTGTTTGGCGAAGTCCAGTCAATATTATGCTCACTCGAACTACGTTTAACCGAAACAGTATCTTTTGGCGAACGACCATTTGATTCTGTCTTGGTCCAGGTGGCAAGCGCTCCCGATTTGGCAATAATAGCTTCACGGTTTTCAACAACCATACGAATAATCTCACGGCGCGGTATGTTGTTAAAAATATTGCCGTGTTGCTGAATTACTTTGGTTAGCTTCTCTCTCAATGTATTGTTCATAGTAAATTATAAATTGAAGTTTTTAATTTTATGTTTTGATAATCAATAAACCATCCTAAAAATGATCTGCAAATATCCATTTTTTAACCATAACAAAGTATAAAACTATCATACAAAAGTTTACGAAATATATTACAGGGTAAGCTTTTCCAAATCAGTTCGATTTTGAATGCCGATAAAGTGAACTTATCGTAACGCTTTATGCCTGCAGCCACTTTAATCAGCTTTATACTTTTGTTCAGCCAAAGTTTTAAAAACAAAGTATTAAATCATTATGATGCAGCTTCTTATCCTCCAGCTCTACCGTGGCAATGCTTATATTTTTTGCCACTTCCGCAGGGACACGGTTCGTTGCGCCCCACCTTTTTTTCTACCTTTACTGGTTCTGGCTTCTGCCGTTGTTGCGTGTTGCTATGAGCTTGTGATAGGAGATCATCTCTACTTTCTGACATTCTACGGCGGTCAGTCCTTCTTGGCAATTGAGCCTCTCTAACATCTCCCGAACTTTGGATAGGTAAATCCCCCTTGATAAGGAAAGAGGTAATTTCACGATTAATCCTTTGTACCATCCTCTTAAAAAGCTGAAACGATTCGAATTTATAAATCAACAGCGGATCTTTCTGTTCGTATGTTGCGGCCTGTACCGATTGTTTTAGATCGTCCATTTCGCGTAGGTGTTCTTTCCATGCTTCGTCAATCATGCCGAGGGTAACACTCTTCTCGATGGCCAGATTAATTTCACGCGCTCCGTTTTCATAAGCTTTTTTCAAATTAACAATGATGTTTCTTGTCTTTATACCATCACTGATAGGAATTGCAATATTTTCGAAGTTGGTATGATTTTCAAAAACATCCTTGATCACTGGCGCTGCCTTTTCAGCAATGGCCTTCATCTTTAGTTTGTACGACTGATAGACCTTATTATAAAGTTTTTCGGCTAAGGTATCAACGGATTCCTGAAGAAAGTCCTTGTTTTCAAATGGCACGGTGATAGCCATATCTCTTAAAACTTCGAGTCTGAACTCCTCGAAATCACCAGTATCCTGATAGTCGGAAATGACTTGATCGCAAAGGTCGTACATCATATTCGAGATATCCACTTCGAGGCGTTCGCCAAATAGGGCATTACGGCGGCGACGGTATATCACCTCGCGCTGTTGGTTCATTACGTCATCGTACTCAAGAAGACGTTTTCGTATTCCAAAATTATTTTCCTCTACCTTGCGTTGTGCTCTTTCTATAGATTTTGTGATCATAGGGTGTTGAATTACTTCACCCTCTTTTAACCCCATCCTGTCCATTATTTTTGAAATGCGTTCCGATCCGAACATACGCATCAAGTCATCTTCAAGTGAAACGAAGAATTGCGAGCTACCGGGGTCTCCCTGTCGTCCCGATCGTCCTCTTAGCTGCCGGTCAACGCGCCGAGATTCATGTCGTTCTGTTCCGATAATAGCAAGACCACCGGCCTCCTTCACTCCAGCCCCGAGCTTAATATCGGTTCCGCGGCCAGCCATGTTTGTAGCAATCGTAACCTTTCCGGGTTTTCCCGCTTCTGCCACAATATCAGCTTCGCGTTGGTGCAATTTCGCATTTAACACATTATGAGGGATTTTTTGCCGCGTTAACATTCGGCTAAGCAGCTCAGAGGTCTCAACCGAAGTTGTTCCAACTAACACCGGCCGATCTTTTTCTACGAGATTTAAAATATCCTCTATTACTGCGTTAAATTTTTCTCTTTTGGTTTTGTAAACCAAATCTTCGCGATCATCACGCACTATAGGGCGATTTGTAGGAATTACAACAACATCAAGTTTATAAATATCCCATAACTCTCCCGCTTCCGTTTCGGCAGTTCCGGTCATTCCTGCTAACTTTTTATACATCCTGAAGTAATTTTGCAGGGTAATGGTGGCATAAGTTTGTGTAGCTGCCTCAATCTTTACATTCTCTTTAGCCTCAATTGCCTGATGCAATCCATCAGAATATCGCCGTCCTTCAAGAATACGACCTGTTTGCTCATCCACGATCTTTACTTTATTGTCCATCACCACATACTCCACATCTTTTTCAAACATAGAGTATGCCCGTAGGAGTTGATTTACAGTATGAATTCTTTCTGATTTAATTGAAAAGTCGCGCATGATTTCGTTACGCTTTTCCGTTTTTTTAGCTTCTGACAGATCTGATTTATCCAAATCGGCCAATTCGGAGCCCATATCAGGAATTATGAAGAATGATGGATCGTTATAGGATGAGCTAAGTAGATCTATTCCATTATCTGTCAATTCAATAGAATTATTTTTTTCATCAATGACAAAATAAAGGGGATCATTAATAATATGCATATGTTTGCTCTGTTCCTGCATGTAAAAGCTTTCGGTTTTTGTCATCAATGATTTCATTCCGGGCTCGCTAAGAAATTTAATCAGCGCATTGTTTTTTGGCAGCCCGTGATGTGCTCGCAGCAAATATTCGCCTCCCTTTTTTTGATCATCATCACTCACATTATCGCCACCAAGAATTTGTTTGGCTTCTGCCAATAATTTTGTAACAAGATTTCTTTGCGAATTGTAAAGTCGCTGGACGTTCTCTTTCATTTCATCAAAAAGCTGATTTTCGCCCTTTGCTGTTGGCCCCGATATGATAAGCGGCGTACGAGCATCGTCAATCAACACAGAATCCACCTCATCCACAATTGAGTAATTATGTGGGCGTTGGACTAATTCATCAGGGTTTCCCGTCATATTGTCACGAAGGTAATCGAAACCAAATTCATTATTGGTTCCATAGGTGATATCTGCCATGTAAGCTGCTCGACGAGCCTCTGAGTTTGGTTCATGTTTATCAATACAGTCAACCTTTAGTCCGTGAAACATATAGATCATCCCCATCCATTCAGAGTCGCGCTTAGCCAGATAGTCGTTTACAGTAACCAAATGAACACCTTTTCCCGGCAAAGCGTTGAGGTAGAGTGGGAGGGTAGCTACAAGTGTTTTACCTTCGCCGGTAGCCATTTCGGCTATCTTACCCTGATGTAATATTATACCGCCGATAAGTTGAACATCATAGTGCACCATGTCCCATTTTATCATATTTCCACCGGCCATCCACTGGTTTTTATAATGAGCCTTGTCGCCAACGATATTCACATTATCAAGGCTTGCAGCCAGATCGCGATCCATATCCGTTGCCGTAACTATAACCTCGTCATTCTCCTTGAAACGACGGGCTGTCTCTTTGATTACAGCAAATGCTTCAGGTAAAATTTTATTGAGAATCTCTTGTGATTTGTCATAACTAACCTTTTCGAGTCTATCCATTTCATCATACAATTTCTCCTTCTCATCAGCATCAAGATCAGGCTCATTTTCAAGCTGTTGTTTGATTTTCTGAATTTTATTTTCCTCTTCAGCAATATATTCTGCAATATTTTTCCTAAACGAAATAGTTTTTCCCCTCAATTCATCATTCGAAAGGTTTTTTATGGTTTCATAAGCTTTGAGAATATCGTTTAAAACTGGGGTAATCTCTTTAATGTCTTTATCGGCTTTAGTACCAAAAAAGCTTTTTAGAATATTTTTTATCATGATTATGATTTTTCAAGCAAAAAAAAGCCCAATCATCAACAATAATGCCTTAAAAAAACAATATTTTTTTATGCCATTATGGCCTAAATCAGGCATCTGCAAAGTTAATTCAAAATATTGACTGAGGAATAAAAAAAGAGTTCAAGCCTTTTTATAAAAGATTTAACTTTCTCATTATCAATATTTTTCAAGGCTTTCACTTGAGTATTAGTCCTTCAGGTACAAATTGTGCAGGATTGCCGCCATTTCGCAAAATGTCCCTTACCACAGATGAGTTCAGTGCAGTATATTCTGGAAGTGTCAACAGAAAGATGGTTTCCAATTCATGATCTAGTTTCTTGTTAACTTGAGCTATTGAACGTTCAAACTCAAAATCGGCCGAAGTACGTAAACCTCTCAAAATATATTGAGCTCCTTTACTTTTACAATAATCTACAGTTAAACCGCTATATTGGTCAATTTCCACACTGGGATAATCTCTAAAAACAAACTTTAAAAACTCAATCCGTTTTTCTAATGGAAAAAACGTCCGTTTATCCTGATTTTGGCCTACGGCTACAATGATTTTATCAAAAAGAGGAATTGCTCTCTTAATGATATCTTCATGTCCTTTTGTAATAGGATCAAACGAGCCGGGAAAAACTGCTATACCAGCCATAACATTTATTTTTGAGCAAAGGTAATTGAAATTCATAAGAAAAAGATAATTGACAGAAATTATGCCTCTTAGCTTAAATGGTAAAACTTTAAAATTACTATTTTTGGAAAGTTTTTAAAGGGAGAGGGTATTTTCTCTTGTAAGAAAAACAACTATTTATGACAACAAAAACACTATGTAGCATGAAATTTAAGTATCTGATCGCATTTCTTATCACTCTTTTCTTTACAAACCTTTCTAATTCTCAGGTTGTGATAAACGAGTACTCTGTCTCTAACTTAAGTCAATTTCCAGATAATTATCAGAAATATGAAGATTGGTTTGAATTATACAATACTAGTACTACATCCATAAATATTGGAGGTTATTATTTAAGCGATCGCCCGGGTAATCCTTTTAAATGGCAAATTCCTGAAAATACTGTAATATCAGGAAATGGGTTTTTAAGATTTTGGGCATCAGGCAGAAATGAGGCATCAGGAAATCATTACCACACTAATTTTCGCCTTACTCAAACAAAGAACAATCCTGATTATGTAATTCTCTCTAACCCGTTCGGTACAGCTATTGATTCCCAACAACTTCAAATAACACAACTTGGCCATTCGCGTGGTAGGTTTCCGAATGGTTCTGACAACTGGGTAATCTTTACCAATCCAACACCAAATACAAGCAACAATTCGGCACAAGCTTATATTGGTTATGCTGAAAAGCCAGAAATGAGCCATCAAGCCGGTTTCTATTTTAATGGACAATCAGTTACTATTTCCACTAACGAACCTGAAGTTACAATTAGATATACAACTAACGGATCCACACCTACCTCAAATTCAGCTATTTACACCAATCCCATTAATATTGATAATACAACTTTGTTACAAGCCAAAGCTTTTCATTCTAATCCCGATATATTACCAAGTTTAGTTGAGTTCAACACTTATTTTATTAATGAGAGCAGCACGCTACCGGTATTGTCTATATCAGGTGATCAATTGACCCAATTATTGAATGGTAATGCAAGCCTAAGGCCAAAAGGAACGATTGAATATTTCAATGCGAACAAAGTACGTACAGCAATTGCTACTGGCGAGTTTAATGAACATGGTCAGGATTCATGGGTGCATCCACAACGTAGCATTGACTTAATTACCCGTGACGAAATGGGACATAATTACGCTGTAAAGGAAAAATTACTTACCATATCCGAGCGTGATGAATTTCAACGTATTATATTACGCGCCGCCGGCGATGATAATTATCCGGGCATTGATTCATCTGCGCACATGCGTGATCTATGGGCTCAAAACATGGCAGAAATATCGGGCATGAGTCTCGACGTGAGAAAAGGCGCCAGAATTTTACTTTTTGCTAACGGGCAATTTTGGGGAGTATATTCAATTCGGGAAAAGGTAAGCGACCATGATTTTACGAAATTTTATTATAACCAGGATAAATACGATCTGCAATTTCTAATGTATTGGGGAGGACTATGGGCACAATACGGCGGGCAACAAGCCATTAACGACTGGTTGGATCTGAGAACCTACATCCTGAACAATGACATGACGAATCCTTTTGCATTTTTTTATGTTGACCAACTTTATGATTATAAGTCTTTAGTTGATTACGTTATTATCAACTCATTTGTGGTTTGCTCCGACTGGCTCAACTGGAATGTGGGGTGGTGGAGAGGTTTAAACCCTGATGGAACGCATCAAAAGTGGGGATATATACTTTGGGATGAAGATGCAATTTTGGGGCATTACGTAAATTATACTGGCATACCAGGACAGCATCCATATGTATCACCGTGTTATCCGGAATATTTAT
The DNA here is from genome assembly GCA_012516825.1 of Lentimicrobium sp. Taxonomy (GTDB): domain Bacteria; phylum Bacteroidota; class Bacteroidia; order Bacteroidales; family 4484-276; genus RZYY01. The sequence goes on from JAAYWF010000071.1 coordinate 18,770, forward strand.
CCAGCTATTCTGATCCTCAAAAACATGTTGAAATCTTAAAAAAGTTGATGTACAATCCTGATTTTTATCAATATTACGTGTCAAGATACATTGATTTACTTAACACAGCATTTGTTAAAGAAAGACTTATTGCCTCCATTGATAGCATCGCTGATGTTTTTAGACCCGAGATGCCCAAACATATTGAAAGATGGGGTGGTAATATGACAAAATGGGAAAATAATGTTCAGAAATTGAGAAATTTTATCTCAAACCGTGTAGATTATGTACCTTCCGGCCTCAAAAGCTGTTACGACCTTACCGGACCATTTCCAATTACAGTGAATGTCGAACCGGCAGGTAGTGGAATTATCCGTCTTAATTCACTCGAATTAGGAGAGTTTCCATGGGATGCAAATTATTTTGGGAATATTGATATAAAGTTGGAAGCGCTCACATCAAAAGTTGAATTTGAATTCGATTATTGGGAAATATCTAATCACACTCCAACCCCTGACACTTCCTCAACAACAATTACATTGAATTTGATTAATAATGCGGATATAACAGCGCATTTTAAATTAAAAACCTATACTGACTCATTGATTATTAATGAGATAAATTATAAATCAGCAACATGGTTCAATACCGAAGACTGGATTGAATTTTACAACCCACATAATTATGACCTAGATATTTCAAACTGGCTTTTTAAAGATGGAAATGACAACAATTCTTATTTTTTTCCGCCAAATACCATTATAGCAGCAAATGGATATTTGGTACTGTGTAGGGATACCACCGCCTTTAAATCATTACAGCCCTTAGTTACAAATTATTTAGGTAATATGGACTTTGGTTTTTCAGCAAACGGAGAATTGCTTAGACTTTATAATTCAGAAGGCTTACTTATTGATACTGTGCATTATGGCAACGATGATCCATGGCCGCCAGAGGCTAATGGTCTTGGACCTACATTAGAGCTAATTAAACCATCATTAGACAACGCTCAGCCAGAAAACTGGATGGCGTCAGCCGCTAACGGCACACCTGGGGCGATGAACAGCTTAATCGCAGAAATAAAGGAAAAGAAAAATTTAAAAGAAAAGTTTGCAATTTCAGTTTTTCCTAATCCAGCAAGCGAAAATGTTTACATCTGGATTCATGAGGAAAACCAAATAAAAAATGGATTGATTCAAATATACAATTCAATGGGGCGAAAAGTTTTTCATAAAGAAAACATAAGATCTGATAAACATGAAATAAATGTCACGGACTTTCCTGATGGCTTGTATATCGTTAAGTTTTATGATAAAGGAACAGAATTAAGCGCATCATCAAAATTAATTATCAATCGAAAATAATACTTAAAACATTCCTTTGTCAAATTTGTAAACTTTCTCGTTCAAAAAACCTATTTGTTCCCTCAAAGAAAAATATAATATGTCTTATAATTTATATTATGTTAAATACAAATGAAAAAAGTGAAGGAACCGCTACCGATTCCTCCCCTTCGCAATAAAATCAGTCTTTATCTATTTTTTTCTCAATTTCTCTCAGTTTATCCAATTGATTAAGTCGGGCATAAATATCTCTCAAAGTTCTTAGTACATAAATATCGTTCGGATTTAACTCATCAGCTTTTTCAAGATACGGCAAAGATTTTTCGAGCAATTCATCTGACTGTTCTTTTAATTCATTATATTTCTTTTCCTCATTAAGAGGTAAAGCATTTGCCTCTTCGGTAATCGTGATAGCTTTATTAACATAAAGCGCACCGAGGTTGTAGTTTGAATCGAAAAACTCAGGATCGAGCTCTAATGACTTTTTATAATTTTTCTCTGCTTCATCAAAGTCGCCCATCTGGTCATAATTAGCACCAACGGCAAAGAAAAGAGTTGGATTTTTGTCATCTTTTGTAATGGCAAGCTGTAGAAGTTCCATGGCTTTTTCTTTCTCGTTTGATGCAAGGTAAATATTCGTCTCTTCGATTATCAATCCGAAATCATCAGGAAATTTACTTCTGCCATCATGAATACATTTAAGAGCTTGAGTTGTATCACTTTCCGATTTGTAGATCTCTGCTAAGAAACGATAAATAGCGGGTTCTTTATAATTCATCGAAACTAATTTTCCAAAATAATTTTTTGAAATATCGTACTGATCAGAGAAATAAGCGCTTTGAGCAGTATAAAAGTACGATATGGTATCGGTTATTCCAACACCGGCATTAATCATTCCAGCATTTTCGAATGCCGATGAGGCTTCTGCAAATTTCGATTCGTTATAAAAGCCAACTCCTCGATTAAAATACTGCTCTGCACAAACAACTAATCTCTCATTAATCTCCTCTGTATTACTTCCTTTTGCATCAAATTCCAAAGCTTTTTTATAAGCATTATAGGCTTTGTCGAGAGCGTTGGCATCTAATTCTTTATATGCAGCCTCATCCGACAGATGGATAGCCAGATAAATATTTCCATAGAAAAACCATGTACGCTCATCATTGATGGTTTTTGGATGTTCGATGGCTTTATCAATGGCCTCTTTGGCCTTGTCAAGTTTTCCGTACCTCAGATGATTAAAAGCTGTGGTACGCATGTTGGGTTGCGAGTAAGCACCTATAAACAGGAATAATCCTAAAGTTAAAATCAATAATTTTCTCATGACAATAATTATTTTTAATTAAACAATTTAATCAAATGTTACACCAAACAATAGTATGTCAAACTTTTTAGCATAAATAGAGTCTGATATTATATTTAAACTATTCAGTATCAGTATCTTTATTATTTTTATCAATGGATTCATTATTTTCTTTTGAAGAATAATTATCATCTTCTTCCACAGTGATATCAATGTTTTCGTCATTTTCATCATTCTCATCATTTTCATCCTGCTCTACTTTTGCCACGGCAGCGATACCATCATCATCTTTTAAATTTATAAGTCGAACTCCTTGCGTTGCTCTTCCCATCACCCGCAATTCTGAAACAGCCATTCTTATTGTAAGCCCTGATTTAGTAATGATCATTAAATCATCATTATCCTTTACATTTTTTATTGCAATAAGATCGCCGGTTTTTTGCGTAATATTTAGTGTTTTTACTCCTTTTCCACCTCTGTTGGTAACTCTATAATCTTCTAATTTAGAGCGCTTTCCATACCCATTCTCCGAAACCACTAAAACATCGCACTCTTGATCTTCCAAACACACCATTCCTATTACTTCATCCTTATCCGAATGTAGCTTCATTCCTCGAACGCCGCTACTATTTCTACCCATGGCTCGCACATTCTTTTCATTAAACCTAATAGCACGACCTGATCTGCCAGCCATTATAATTTCATTATTTCCGTTAGTTAACCTTGCTTCGAACAATGTATCATCCTCACGTATTATAATAGCATTTATCCCATTTTGCCTCGGGCGTGAATAGGCCTCTAACGAGGTCTTTTTTATCATACCTTTTGTAGTTGCCATAACTATGAAATTGTTGGCAACATATTCCTCATCTTTTAGGTCTTTGGTATTGATGAAAGCTCGTATCTTATCGTCAGGTTCAATATTTATCAAGTTTTGTATTGCTCTACCTTTGGACGTTCTGCTTCCTTCCGGAATTTCAAACACCCTCAACCAGTAGCATTTTCCTTTTTCGGTAAAAAGCAGCAGGTAGTTATGATTTGTTGCAATAAAAAGATGCTCTAAAAAGTCTTCATCTCTTGCCGTTCCACCAATTGCTCCTCTCCCACCCCTTCCTTGTACGCGATATTCGGTCAATTGAGTTCTTTTAACATAGCCTAAATGAGAGATAGTAACAACAACATTGTCGTCGGGAATGGTATCTTCAATTCTAAAATCGCTTGTAGCATATTCGATTGTGGTTCTACGTTCATCACTATATTTTTCTCTTATCTCAATTAATTCATTTTTAATGATTTCCATCCGCATTTCGACACTTTCAAGCACCTTATTATAATACTCAATTTTTTCCAACAATTCCTGATATTCCGATTTGATTTTTTCACGTTCAAGGCCAACGAGCCGCTGAAGCCTCATATCGAGTATAGCGCGGGCTTGGAGTTCAGTAAGCCCAAACCGTGTTTGCAATCCATCTCTGGCTTCTTCTGGTGTTTGGGATGCCCTTATCATTGCTATCACCTCATCAAGATTATCCATAGCAATAAGTAACCCCTCAAGAATATGGGCACGTTTTTCAGCTTCTTTTAACTCAAAACGAATACGACGGGTAACAATCTCATGGCGATGTTCAATAAAATTTCGTACAATATCTTTTAAATTTAATTGAACCGGTCTTCCTCTAACAAGTGCGATATTGTTGATGCTAAAAGAAGTTTGTAAAGCTGTTAATTGGTATAACTTATTGAGCACCACATTACTTACCGCATCTCTTTTAAGATCATAAACAATGCGTATTCCATTCCGGTCGGACTCATCTCTAATATCCACAATCCCCTCTATTTTCTTATCGTTAATCAAGTCAGCCGTTTTCCTTATCATTTCGGCTTTATTCACCTGATACGGTACAGAGGTTACGATGATTTGTTCTTTTCCAGCAAAAGATTCAATTGTAGCAACGCCTCGTATGATTATTCGTCCTCTACCTGTTTCATAGGCCTCTCTTACACCATCATAACCATAAATTATCCCGCCAGTAGGGAAATCGGGCGCTTTTATATGTTCCATAAGTTCGGCAACAGTAATATCAGGGTTGTCAATATATGCAATGCAACCATTTATTGTTTCGCCCAAATGATGGGGCGCCATATTAGTAGCCATCCCAACGGCAATACCGGATACGCCATTTATGAGAAGATTAGGAACTTTAGCCGGTAAAACTGTAGGTTCCTCTAAAGAATCATCAAAATTTAATTGGAAATCAACGGTATCCTTATTAATATCCTCCAGCATTTCCTCCGACAATTTCCTGAGTCGGGCTTCTGTATAACGCATTGCTGCAGGGCTATCGTTATCAATAGAGCCAAAATTACCTTGTCCGTCAATAAGTGGATAACGCATACTCCACGGTTGAGCCATTCTTACCATGGCATCGTAAACTGAAGTATCGCCATGCGGATGATACTTTCCGAGCACCTCGCCAACAATCCTGGCAGATTTCTTATAAGACCGGTTGGAAAGAATACCAAGATCAAGCATACCGAACAGAATCCGCCTGTGCACAGGCTTCAAACCATCTCTAACATCAGGTAAAGCCCTTGAAACAATTACTGACATTGAATAATCAATGTAAGCGGACTTCATCTGATTTTCAATATTTACCTTAACAATCCTTCCCTCTTCAAAATTATTTTCCATTAACTAACCAATTCAAAATTAAATAGATATCTTTAAAAGATATTTGCTGCAAAAGTACTAAATTATATCGGTTTATTGTTTTATATCGTAACATTTGTTTTTAACACTTTTTTGTTGATAATTTTTCAAGGTGGTTTTCACAGTAAAATTTTGTCATACAAAACGAACTTTTTTCTTTCTGAACATTTGAATAGCAATTTTTGTTATGTTACATAGGTTTTAATCATTGATTAACACAAGCTTTTATAAAGATTTTAGAAAACTAAATTATAAAAAATTGTTTTTTTTGTATCTTTGGAATATCATTTGATCACCTAAGGCTTTTAAACCGAAAACATTTATAATGGAAGCAAAATTTTCGCAACGAATCAAAGACGTACTGACATTTAGTCGTGAAGAAGCGTTACGAATGGGCAATGAGTATATTGGAGTTGAACATCTGATGCTTGGGATGTTAAGAGAGGGACGTGGTCGAGCAATACAGATTTTGAATTTTCTTGGTATTGATCTTTTTGAGTTTCGCAAATCTATCGAAAAATCAGTCAATACAGAGGTGAAATCATACGCAAGAAAACCTGAAAACCTCCCGTTAGTTAAACAAGCTGAACGAGCATTGAAACTAACTTATTTAGAGGCCAAGTTATTTAACAGCACACTTATCGGCACTGAACATTTGCTTCTTGCCATTTTGAAAGATGAAGATAATTTGGTTACAAACACCCTGAGTAAACTTGGTATAGATTATGAAACAGTAAAAAACGAACTTCAAGCAATGAAATCGAACGAAATAGGAAAAGAGAATAAACCACTGGATGAAACCAAAAGCAAAGAGACTACTGCACAATTTTCGGGTGATCCTCCAGAAGAGGAGTTTGATGAGGGCGGTATTAAGTATTCAAAAAAAACGGTTGCATCAAAATCAAAAACTCCTGTTCTTGACAATTTTGGACGTGATCTAACACGTGCTGCTGAGGAGGGACGCCTTGATCCAATTGTAGGGCGTGAACGTGAGTTAGAAAGGATTTCTCAAATTCTTAGTCGCCGCAAAAAAAACAACCCAATTCTTATTGGCGAACCTGGTGTTGGAAAATCGGCTATTGCCGAAGGACTTGCATCAAGAATTGTCGCAAGAAAAGTATCGCGTGCCCTTTTCAACAAACGTGTTGTAACACTTGACCTTGCATCAATTGTTGCAGGAACAAAATATCGTGGGCAATTTGAAGAGAGAATGAAAGCTCTGCTCAATGAATTAGAAAAAAATCCCGACATCGTTCTTTTTATTGATGAAATACACACACTTGTCGGTGCAGGCAACGCCTCAGGCTCGTTGGATGCATCCAACATGTTTAAACCAGCGTTGGCTCGTGGAGAGATACAATGCATCGGGGCTACAACATTAGACGAATATAGACAGTATATTGAGAAAGATGGAGCTCTCGAACGTCGTTTTCAGAAAATATTGGTTGATCCCACTACCGTAGATGAAACAATTACGATACTTCAAAACATTAAAGAGAAGTATGAAGATCATCATCTTGTAAAATATACTGATGATGCTTTGAAGTCATGTGTAACGCTGACTAATCGTTACATCAGCGATCGTTATCTGCCCGACAAGGCAATTGATGCGTTGGACGAAGCAGGTGCGAGAGTTCATATTACCAACATGCATGTTCCCTCTCGTATCATTCAGCTAGAAAACAAAATAGAAGAGGTAAAGGCTAACAAAACAAAAGCCATTGGTAGTCAGAAATTCGAAGAGGCTGCAAACTTTCGGGACATAGAAAGAAAACTTCAAAACGAACTTGAAGAGGAAAAAAAGAAATGGGAAGCCGAATCGCGTACAAACCGCGAAACAGTTTCCGAAGAAAACGTAGCAGAGGTAGTTGCAATGATGACCGGCATCCCTGTCAAACGGATTGCACAAAGCGAGGGCAAGCGTCTAATTAATATGGACGAAGAGTTGAAGAGTTCTGTTATTGGGCAGGATAAAGCAATTAAAAAAGTTGTAAAATCAATTCGTCGAAACCGTGCAGGGATAAAGGACCCGAACAAGCCGATTGGAAGTTTTATTTTTTTAGGGCCAACAGGTGTTGGAAAAACCTATTTAGCCAAAGTCCTTGCTCGATTCCTCTTCGATTCGGAGGATGCCCTTGTTAGAATTGATATGAGTGAATACATGGAGAAGTTCTCCATTTCAAGACTTGTTGGAGCTCCTCCGGGATATGTTGGTTACGAAGAGGGAGGCCAGTTAACGGAAAAAGTAAGACGCAAGCCTTATTCTATCGTTTTGCTGGACGAAATAGAAAAAGCGCATCCCGATGTCTTTCACCTTCTATTGCAAGTACTTGATGATGGCATGATCACTGATAGTCTTGGCAGAAGGATAGATTTTAAGAACACCATTATAATTATGACCTCCAACATTGGCAGCCGCCAAGTAAAGGAATTCGGACAGGGAGTTGGGTTCAACACTGCTGCACGTGAGTCAGAAAAGGATAAATTTTCGCAAAGTATTATCGAAAATGCTTTAAAACGGGCATTTGCACCTGAATTTCTGAACAGAATTGACGACATAGTTATTTTCGAGTCTCTTAAAATTGATGATATTCATAAGATTATAGACATCGAACTTAAAGCGCTCTTTAAAAGAATAAGTGAAATGGGTTATCATCTTACGATTACTGACAATGCTAAAGCTTTTATTGTGGAAAAGGGCTGGGATGAAAAATTTGGAGCCAGACCGCTAAAGCGAGCTATTCAAAAATACATAGAAGATCCGTTGGCTGAAGAGATAATCAGTGCAAAACTCGCAGAAGGCGATCAGATAACTCTGGATTTTAAGGAGGGAGAAACAGAACTTGATATTTCGATAATCAAACCCAAGATAAAACAAGAGCCAGAAGTGCTGTCAAACTAATCCCGAATTAGGGTTTAATGAATACAATTCTTATTGAGTTGATTACAAATAGTAAATCCTTTAAGTATAGTCAAGTCAATTGCTTCATTTGGAATTACTTCAAATTTAGATTGGCTGAAATAGACAAAAAGAGAGTACAATAAAAATTTACTCTCTATTTCGATTTTATAATAAAACGTTGTCAGTCTATAACTTATGGAATAATTCAGATTCAAAATCGGATTCAGGTTGTTTTACCCATGTTTTTACTGATAGGCTCCAATAGTTTTCAAGTTGATCAATCACATCCTGATTCGAAAAATCCATGTATTTAATGGAAAGGTTAAACCCAGTATGTTCAAACCTAAGTTTGGAGTCGTTTATACCCATAATTAAAAAGTCGTAAGAGTCGAGTGATTGCTCCGGAATATATTTCTTTTTAATAATAACCGCTAACTCTTTAAGCTTTTCATTGCTTGGGTTTTTAAAAACGTACTCTCCCATAAAAAACTTTTCGTTGAGAAAATAAAAGTACGATTTCATGTCAATATCAAACATCTCGCTACGGTAGCCAACGACCTTAAATTCAAACTGTTCGGTTCTGTTAGAGTTTACACAAAATGGCTTGCGGTTATCGGAAAGCACTTTTTCAAACTTTGTTCCAAAAGGGGTATTATAAAAATTAATCGGCTTTGAACTTTTGTAAGTACTGTAATTACTTTTATTTTGAAAAAAGCTCGCCAAATAATTTACTAAATCATCTTTAATGCAATATCCATAAGGGCTTTTTCCAGTATATTTCTTGTAGGTTTCAATGTACCTTGCACTGAATTTCCCGAACACCCACTTTGAAAAGATGATGTGAAAAACTGGATAAAACCATATTAAGACAATAACAATTAAAACAAGCGCTCCAAAGCTGATAAGAAGAATTTTAGGAAATCCCATTTCAAAAAAAATTAGGCGACAAATTTATAAGAATTCATTTTCGATTTACTTAACAAAAAACAATAAGTTATGTTAACCGATAGAAAATCCTGAAGTTTTATCTTTATGGACATGATGGCCGTAAGGTTTCACAACTTAAAACCTCCTGTTTTCATCTTTTAACGATAAGTTCCAACAGTAACAAAAAAAAACCGCTGTTAGACGGTCAGTTTAACAGCGGGCTAATTTTTAAGTTGTAGCGGGGGAAGGATTCGAACCTCCGGCCTTTGGGTTATGAGCCCAACGAGCTACCTCTGCTCCACCCCGCACTATTTTTTTTAAAACGACACCTACATTGGTAACCTTTTCGGGCTGCAAAGATATAATTTGTTTCTTTGTAAATCAAATTTTTGTAAAAAAATGAAACATAAAGCGGGATTTGTCAGTATTCTTGGAAAGCCAAACGTTGGAAAGTCAACATTGATGAATGCTTTAATAGGTGAAAGGCTTGCAGTAATTACAAATAAAGCGCAAACTACCCGGCACAGAATTAAAGGCATTTTGAGTGGCGATGATTTTCAAATTGTCTTTTCCGATACTCCCGGCATTTTAAAACCTTATTACAAAATGCATAAAGCGATGATGGCGCAGGTTGATGAGGCAATAGAGGATGCCGATATTGTAATCTACATGATTGATCCCGAAACCCGTGAACTTGATGCTACCTTACAACAACTTACCAAAAAAAAGTTACACAAGCTGATTATTGCAATAAATAAGATTGATACTTGTTCGCAGGCTGAAACAGAGTCGCTGTTATTACATTGGCAACAGATGCTGCCACAAGCTGAAATCATTCCCATATCTTCGCTTCATCAATTCAACACAAAGAGCGTAATCAATACAATCGTTGATAATCTCCCCGAACATCCGGCCTATTATCCAAAAGATGAATTGACTGACAGGACTTATCGCTTTTTTGTATCAGAGATTATTCGAGGAAAAATCCTTAATCTTTACCAAAAGGAGGTCCCTTATTCTGTTGAGGTCGTTGTGGATGAGTTTAAAGAAGAGCCGGAAATAACACGTATCAGGGCATTGATTTTTGTTGCTCGCGAAAGCCAACGGATTATTTTAATCGGCCATAAGGGAAACATGATAAAAAAGCTTGGCATAGAAGCAAGGAAGGAAATAGAATCATTTTTGCAACAGAAAGTATATCTTGAGCTGACGGTAAAAGTAGATAAAGATTGGCGCGATAGCGAACAAGCTTTAAAGCGATTTGGATATATTATTTGATTATCTATCTTTTTAATTATCTTGATATTAAGGTTAAAATGATTATTTTGCAGCAATTCATCTTAAAAAGTTAATATTGTTATTGGCCAGAAATTGAAGTTTATTAATCAATAAAAAAAAGTTATGTCGAATATATTGGCGATTGTTGGGCGCCCCAACGTTGGAAAATCAACGCTTTTCAACCGATTGATTGGCAAGCGACAGGCTATTGTGGAGGAATCGAGCGGTGTTACACGCGACCGCCACTATGGAAAAAGCGACTGGAACGGGATTAGCTTTTCGGTAATTGACACAGGAGGCTATGTTTTAGGATCTGAAGATATCTTTGAAGAAGAGATCAGAAAACAAGTTGACCTTGCAATTTCAGAATCGGATGTTATTGTGTTTGTTCTTGATACACGCGATGGAGTTACTGAGCCTGATAAAGATGTTGCACAAATTTTACGCAAATCAGAGAAGCCTGTATTATTGGTCGCCAATAAGGTTGATAGTACACTCCAAATACATGATATAAATGAGTTTTATGAATTGGGATTTGAAAAAATTTATCCGATATCGGCTATAAACGGTAGTGGCACCGGGGATTTACTTGATGAAGTTGTAAGCTATTTCAAAGAAAGTGAAGAGGAGACCGAAACTGACATCCCCCGATTAGCTATTGTAGGCAGGCCTAATGTTGGTAAATCTTCATTTATAAACACACTTATTGGCGTTGAACGAAACATTGTTACAGATATTCCAGGCACAACAAGGGATACTATTCATACACGATACAATAGTTTTGGATTTGACTTTATTTTGGTTGACACTGCAGGATTGAGAAAGAAGAGTAAAGTATCGGAGAATATTGAATTTTATTCGGTGATGCGATCAATCCGGGCAATCGAAAACAGTGATGTTTGTATGCTTATGGTTGATGCCACACAAGGTTTCGAAAGTCAGGATTTAAACATTTTGCATCTGATCGAGAAAAATCGGAAATCCCTTGTTATTGTTGTCAATAAGTGGGATTTAATATCCAAACAAACCAACACCCATATAGAATTTGAGAATCTTATCCGAAACCTTACCGCTCCTTTTACCGATTATCATATAATTTTTATTTCGGTAATTAAAAAGCAACGCATCTTTAAAGCGATGGAAGCTGCAAGCGAGGCTTTTAAGAATAAAACAAAACGTATTGCCACCTCAAAGCTCAATGATATTTTACTACCTATCATCAAAGCCTCCCCCCCACCTATTTACAAAGGAAAAACTATAAGTATCAAATACATTACTCAACTGCCCGTTGCTTTTCCGGCTTTTGTATTCTATTGTAACTTACCGCAATACATTCGCGAGCCCTACAAACGATTTGTTGAAAATAATTTGCGAAAGCATTTCGGTTTTACAGGAAACCCGGTTCAGCTTTATTTCAGAAAAAAATAGGGTTATGGAAAAACCTTTGAGAATTGATAAATGGCTCTGGACAGTACGAGTATTCAAAACAAGGAGTATAGCTACCGATGCTTGCCGTTCGGGTAAAGTAGAAATAAACAATCAGCAGGTTAAGCCATCAAGAGAGATAAAACTTAATGATGTAATCAAAGTAACGATAAACACTCATTTTACCAGAACGCTTATTATTACAGGCTTTCCGATTAGCCGTGTAGCAGCAAAACTTGTAGCGCAATATGCTACAGAGATTACTCCTGCTGAAGAATTTGAAAAACTTAAAAAATTTAATGAGCTAAACTGGGAAAAGCGGGAAAGAGGGCTTGGGCGTCCAACTAAAAAGGAACGAAGGCTCATTGATAAATTGAAAAATGATATACCTTAGCCAGCAGCGTTATTGTATTTTAAAAAATTGGTTTTAAGTAATTATTTCAATAAAACAGGCTTAAAATGCTTACTAACAGACAGATATTTTTTCAGCATCTTGCCTTGCCGTCACAAATGCCTTTAGGTTTGGAGGTCGAGCGTGCCGAAGGTATTTATATGTATTCGCCCGAAGGCAAAAGATATATTGATTTAGTTTCGGGAGTGTGTGTGAATAATCTTGGGCATCGGCATCCGGCAATAGTGCGCGCAGTAAAAGATCAGTTGGATAATTATATGCACTTGATGGTTTATGGCGAAATGATACAGACACCACAAGTAAAATTAGCACAAAGGTTAACTGACCTTTTACCTCGTAACCTAAATTCGGTATATCTTGTCAATTCGGGGAGCGAGGCAATTGAGGGAGCCTTGAAGCTTGCCAAGCGTTTTACAGGCCGTACAGAGATTATTGGTTTTAAAAATAGCTATCATGGCGGCACACATGGCGCACTTACAATGCTTGGTAACGAAGAGATGAAATATGCATACCGTCCATTGTTGCCGGATGTACGATTTTTACAATTTAACAGCAAGGAGGACCTATTTCAGATCACCGAACGAACTGCATGTGTTTTGGTTGAACCGGTACAGGCTGAAGCTGGTGTAATTATGCCTAAAGATGACTTTTTAATGACTTTGAGGCAGCGGTGTAGCGAAACGGGAACGCTTCTGATATTTGACGAAATACAGACCGGTTTTGGCCGAACAGGCAAGCTATTTTGTTTTATGGATTATAATGTAACACCCGACATCTTATGTATTGCCAAGGCTATGGGTGGCGGAATGCCAATAGGCGCTTTCATTGCTGATAAAAGGATTATGCTTACGCTAACTCATAATCCTGATTTCGGACATATTACCACTTTTGGCGGTCATCCCGTATCTGCTGCTGCAGCAATAGCTACATTAGAAGAATTAACGAAAAACCCAAATCTCATTAATCAGGTAGATGAAAAAGGAGCAATATATGAGTCAGCGCTTAAAAACCACTCATTAGTTAAGGGTATCCGCCGAAAAGGTCTGCTGATAAGTGTTGAACTTCCAACGGTAGAAATCAATCAAAAAATAATACAGGAACTTTTACAAAACGGATTAGTTACCGATCCGTTTTTCTTTATGCCTCAGGCTTTTCGTATTGCACCGCCATTAATAATTACAAAAGATGAAATAGCGCTAACCCTTGAGTTGATAAATAAAACCTTTAAAAATCTGTAACTCACAGGGGGACTTAAAGGCGCTTACCACACGACTTTATTTCATCCAGTGAATAGCTCAAGATTCAATCGTTCAGTTCAAAATGACTTTCCGATGAATAATTCGGTTTAAACCAGATTTGCAAAGCCCATAAAAGCAAGCGATAAAATTCCGGCTGTGATAAGGGCTATTGGCATTCCTCGCAGCCCTTTGGGAACCTCCATCAGTTCGAGGTTTTCGCGGATACCTGCAAAGATGAAGAGCGCAAGTGCAAAACCTAATGCATTACCTATTGCATACACTGTACCTTCGATAAGGTTATATTGTTTTTGTGTGATGAGTAGCGCCACTCCCAATATTGTGCAGTTAGTTGTAATAAGAGGTAAGAAAACGCCAAGCGCCTGATAGAGCGGCGGGCTAACCTTTTTTTGAATAATCTCAACCACCTGTACTAAAAAAGCGATTATCAGAATGAAAGCAATAGTTTGTAAAAAGCTAAGACCAAGCGGTGTAAGTATATATTGCTGAACAAGCCATGTAACGATAGACGAAACGGTCATCACGAAAAGTACTGCACCGGCCATACCCAATGCTGTGCTAAGTTTTCCGGAAACACC
>JAAYWF010000072.1 GCA_012516825.1 Lentimicrobium sp.
ATCTGTTTTTATACGATCTGAAACATTATGACGAAAAACCACACATTGAATACACTAAGAGATCGAACAAAACTATACTGCGAAATCTCCGTTTATTAACATTATCCAAAAAAAAGATAATCATCAGAATACCGGTGATTCCAGGATTTAATGACTCGTTAGATACTTTATCAAAAATTGCAAGCACTATTAAACTTGCAGGGGATGGTATAAGAGAAGTTAACCTTCTCCCCTACCATGAGATGGCAAAATCAAAATATGCACGTCTAAATAGAAATTTTGCGGATTTTAAAAAGCAAAAAACTGAAAAGCAAGATATTACTGATTTTATTAATTTATTTGAAACAGAAGGATTTAAAACAAAAATAGGAGGATAAAAAAAATGATGACTCCACGTATTCAAAAGTTGAGGCAAAACAGCCTTGATGCAACAAACACTATTTCAGCGGAAAGAGCCGTACTGATTACCGAATTTTATAAAAGCCCTGAAGCCCGTCAGGTCTCTATTCCGGTATGCCGTGCAATGGCATTCGATTATTTATTGAGCAAAAAAAAGATATGTATCAATCCCGGCGAACTGATAGTAGGCGAGCGCGGGCCGGCGCCTAAAGCAACACCTACATACCCTGAAGTTTGCTTACATACTTTGGACGACCTCAACATGTTGGACAAAAGGCCAAAAGTATCGTACAAGGTAGATAGCAGCGTTTTTCAAACCTATGAAGAGATCGTGATACCCTTCTGGAAAGGGCAGACTAATCGAGAACGGATCATGAATAATATGCACAACGAATGGCACGAGGCTTATGCAGCAGGAGTATTTACTGAGTTTCAAGAACAAAGAGCGCCAGGACACACAGCAGGAGGAAGCAAAATATTTGAAAAAGGAATGTCCGACATTATTAATGATATTGAAACCACGATCAGCTCGCTTGACTTTTTTAACGATCCGGAAGCTTACAATAAGTTGGAAGAGCTTAAAGCGATGAAGATTGCCGCATTGGCCATCATAAAATATGCAAATCGTCATGCAGAGGAACTCGAAAAGTTAGCTTTAGCAGAAAAAAATTTGCACCGAAAGCAAGAGCTTAAAGAAATAGCCGCTATCTGCCGTAACGTTCCGAAGCACAAGCCCCAAACCTTCCATGAAGCTCTGCAGCACTACTGGTTTATTCATGTCGGTGTGATCACCGAGCTTAACCCTTGGGATAGCTTTAACCCTGGCAGGCTCGACCAGCATCTATATCCGTTTTTCGTTAAAGAGACAGAACAGGGCACACTATCAAGAGAGAATACTGTCGAGCTCCTTCAGGCCTTTTGGGTAAAATTTAACAACCATCCTGCGCCGCCCAAAGTAGGAGTAACAGCTTTGGAAAGCAGCACCTACACCGACTTTGCTCTAATAAACCTTGGTGGAGTAAAGGTGGATGGAAGCGACGCAGTAAATGAACTAAGCTATATCATTCTCGACGTCATTGAAGAGATGCGACTGCTTCAACCGAGTTCAATGATACAGGTCAGCAAGAAGAATCCGGATTTTTTTATCCAGCGCGCTGTCAAGATTACTAAAACCGGTTTTGGACAGCCCTCTATGTTCAACACCGATGCAATAGTACAACAATTAGTAAGGCAGGGAAAAAGCATAGAGGATGCACGCAATGGCGGCGCCAGCGGATGTGTGGAAAGTGGTGCTTTTGGCACCGAAGCTTATTTCCTTACCGGATATTTCAACCTCGCTAAAGTATTAGAACTAACCCTAAATAATGGCACCGACCCGCAAAGCGGTAAATTAATAGGAATAAAAACCGGCAATCCCAATAATTTTAAAACATATAACGACCTCTTAGTGGCATTCAGCTTACAGTTAAACTATTTTATCAACATAAAGATAAAAGGGAACAACATAATCGAACAAATAATAGCCAACAACCTGCCGGCGCCGTTCCTGTCATTAGTTATCGAAGACTGTGTGGCTAATGGTAAAGATTATAATGCCGGCGGGGCACGATACAATACCAGCTACATACAAGGGGTAGGACTTGGAAGTATTACCGACAGCTTAACTGCTATACGATATCATGTTTTTGACGAAAAGAATTATTCTCTTTCTGAGATCATCGAAGCTTTAAAGAAAAATTTTAAAGGAGAGGAGGAGCTACGATACCGGTTAATCCACGAGACGCCAAAATACGGAAACGATGATGATTATGCCGATCAGGCTGCTCAAGAGGTTTTTGAAATATTTTACAAAGCTGTAAACGGACGTCCCAATTCAAGAGGCGGAAAGATCAGGATCAACATGTTGCCTACTACAAGTCATGTGTATTTTGGAAGCAAAATAGACGCACTCCCTGACGGAAGAAAAGCAAAAGAGCCACTATCAGAGGGGATATCGCCGGTTCAGGGGGCTGACAGAAATGGGCCAACGGCAGTTTTAAAATCAGCATCCAAAATTGATCATATCCTTACTGGCGGAACTTTACTTAATCAAAAATTTACCCCTTCATTTTTTAATGATAACGAAAGTATTGCAAGACTTACTCATCTTATCCGCGGCTACTTCAGATTGGATGGTCATCATGTGCAATTCAATGTGGTATCGGCAAAAACTCTTAAAGAAGCGCAAAAGAATCCCGAAAAGTATCGTGATCTGATTGTACGGGTTGCAGGTTACAGCGATTATTTTAACGATCTGAGTACAGACCTACAAAACGAAATTATCCGAAGGACCGAACACAGTGAAGCACATTGAAACTAATTGACCTTTAGAAAGCCCATATATAAGTATGCTATTGATTTTAAAACTTCTCAAATATTTTATTTGGGTTGAATTCTAAAAAAAATCGAAACCATTTGGTTTTAATATTGGGGTGCATCGTACCTTTCGCTTTTTCGATATGGTTTTGTAATAAACGTTGGGCGACTGTGTTGCTAAAAACAAAAAGATGATTATTATTGGAGAAAAAGTATAAATAAAAAAAAGGTGCATAGCGCAAAAAGCTTTGTACAGAAGATATAACTAACCTTCTAAACGGAGCTTTTTATTTCATCTCGATTTACCTCTTTTGAAAACCCATAAAAAAGCCCCGCCAACCGGCAGGGCTTTTTTGATTTATGTCATCGCTGATTACCTGACAACAAGTTTCTCGATATGAAGAACATTGTCGCCGGTAAACTTGACAAAATAGACACCTTTCGGTTGTGTGCGTAAATCAATCTGATGAGAATCAGCTAACCGCCCCTCCATCACATACCGCCCCTTAGCATCGGTAACTACCCAGTTGACATCCTGAGAGTGGTTATCTACCGATACATTGAAAAGACCTTGTGAAGGATTAGGATAGACTGTGAGGCTGGTCAAATCTTGAGAACCGATGCCTGTAGCATACATGGTAACATTGTTGATGACCGACAAACCATTGGCTTCGAATAAACCAT
>JAAYWF010000073.1 GCA_012516825.1 Lentimicrobium sp.
AAGAACGACAGCCTATGGCTGCACGCCGACACGTTGCGACTATACTTCGACTCCATAGGTCAGGCCGATAAATTTACAGCCTACAACCATTGCAAATTTTTTAAAAAAGATATTCAAGGCAAATGCGACTCGCTTACTTATAACCTAAACGACTCAACAATTATCATGTACGAACGTCCGGTAGTATGGACTCAAGATACGCAAATAACATCGGAACTGATCAAAATATTTACTTCACACAACTCGATAGACTCGATGTATATATTCAACAGCGCTTTTATCATCTCGATGGATGAAACCGACCCCAATAGCTTTAATCAGGTAAAAGGTAAAAATATGAAAGCCTATTTTACCGAAAATGAGTTATATAAAATAAATGTGCTTGGAAATAGCGAAACCATCTACTTTGTTCGTGAAGAGGACGGAAGTCTTATCGGGATTAACAGGGCATTTTCAGCAAACATGGAGATATTTGTGGCTGATCGCCAGATCACCGACATCTTTTACTTCGACAAACCGGATGCAACCCTTTTTCCCGAAGAAGAGATACAACCCAACGAGCTAAGATTAAGGGATTTCAGATGGCACGATGCAGAAAGACCAAAAACGAGCGAAGATATTTTTTTATGGGATAATAAATAAAACAGAGAGCCTTTAAATGAAGTTATGACTAAGACAAACAATGATCGGTTATATTTTTAAAATACTTTTTAACAAAAACCACTATGCAAAATATTCTGATAACCGGCGCCGACGGACAACTTGGTAGTGTGCTAAAATCTTTAGCTGCAAATTACCCTGAGTTTAAGTTTTATTATACAGATATTGCCGAACTCAATATCACCAATCAGGCA
Source organism: Lentimicrobium sp. (assembly GCA_012516825.1). Classification (GTDB taxonomy): domain Bacteria; phylum Bacteroidota; class Bacteroidia; order Bacteroidales; family 4484-276; genus RZYY01. The sequence goes on from JAAYWF010000073.1 coordinate 855, forward strand.
GCTATAGATGATTTCGTGTCGGGCCATAATATTACATGTATCCTCAATACAGCGGGTTATACTAATGCTGATAAGGCGGAGAGTGACTCCGAACAAGCTTTTCTGATAAATGGTACTGCAGTCGGCTTTTTAGCTGAATCAGCCAAGAAAAACAATGCTCTACTGATCCACATATCTACCGATTACGTTTTTGGCAACAACCATTTTCGCCCGATCGTTGAATCTGCATCACCTTATCCACTCTCGGTATATGCGGCATCAAAAGTTGATGGTGAAGAAAAGGCTATCGAACACAACCCTAACACCGTTATACTACGCACCTCGTGGCTTCACTCAAAATTTGGCCATAATTTCGTTAAAACGATAATTAAGCTTGGCAATGAACGAGATCAGCTCAGGGTAGTGTTTGATCAGATCGGATCGCCAACGTATGCTGTTGACCTTGCCCAAACAATACTTATGCTAATACCCATTTGGAATAAAATCAGCGCTCCGGAGATATATCATTACTCAAACGAAGGCGTTGCAAGCTGGTACGATTTTGCAGTGGCTACTATCGACCTGGCAGGTATCAATTGCAAAATACAACCGATCGAAACAAAAGATTATCCGCTGCCTGCCGCTCGCCCGCACTACAGCCTGTTGAACAAAGAAAAGATTAAAACAAAATACGGAATAACGATCCCGCACTGGCAGGAGAGTTTAAAAAAATGTATCGCAGAAATAACAAAAGAGAATCAC
>JAAYWF010000074.1 GCA_012516825.1 Lentimicrobium sp.
ACATATATACTTACTGCAAACGCTTATGCGGTAGCTGCTCGGAAAATGTGTGAACTTGGTTTAGCTTACTCCAACACAACCGGAGAAAATATAAAATATATAGATATGGGAGGTGGTTTTTGCTCATCGAACACGCTCAAAGGCTCTTATTTACAAGGAGCTGACATTATTCCAACTTTTGATGACTATGCCGAAGCGATTACTAACACCATTCTGCAATTTGGTTTTCGTCCCGATGAGCTGCCACTACTGATTTTGGAAACAGGACGAGCATTGATTGATGAAGCAGGTTATCTGTTAGGGACGGTTTTGGCTACGAAACGTCTAGCTGATGGTCGCAGAGCTACGGTTCTTGATACGGGTGTGAATATAATGTTTACATCATTCTGGTACAATCACCGCGTTTCACCAGCTCAGGATTTTTCGCAACATGCTGAAGATACAGTACTTTATGGTCCATTGTGTATGAACATTGACTGTTTGCGTGAAAGTGTAATTTTGCCACTTCTGAAAAAGGGCGACCGTATTGTTATTCACGAAGTTGGAGCTTACAATATGACACAGTGGATGCAGTTTATTACAATGAGACCCAATGTAGTAATGATTGATACAACAGGAAAAGTACACCTTATACGCAAGCAAGAAACATTAAATACCATTGTGGATTGCGAAATGGTGCCAGAACATTTAATATGATTTTTAAATAAACTCCAAGAACATCTAAATTTTTCTAATCTCTAACATAGAGTAATGCGAAACAGAACCACCCTCAAGTCTATCTCCACTTTGCACTTGAAAGCAACATATAACAGTTACGGACAGATTTTCTTTTCCATGCAGACTTGGCTTGCTGTAACAATACTTATTTTGAGCATGTTAGATCTGCGAGTAGGATTAGGAGGAGTGGTAGCAGTGATTATCACCAATTTACTCTCTCACTTACTTGGCTTTTCGAAAGAGAAAATTACAACTGGCGTTTACGGGTTCAATGCCGTTTTTGTGGGAATGAGCCTGATGTTTAAGTTTTATCTTAACCCGTCGTTTTTGCTCTTTTACATTTTTGGTATTGTACTCTCATTTCTACTGACGGTTTGGCTCGAAACAGTACTTTCAAAGAAAAGTCTGCCTGTACTAACCTTGCCTTTTGTAATTACAAGTTTTGTTATAGACCTCTCTTTCAGGAGTTTTGCTAATATCGAACTGATTACTCCGTTTGACCGATTTACTATTTTGTTAGCCAAGAAAATGAGTATTCCGTGGTACGGTTTGGTGCATTCGTTAGATAATATTCAACTTCCGCAATTTATTTACTACTACTTTAAAACACTGGCTTCCATTTTTTTTACAGATAGTATGTTAGTAGGAATATTGATTTTTGTCGCATTGCTTATACACTCTCGAATAAAATCAACTGTTGCATTTCTCGGGTTTTATTGTGCTTTTGTAATAAGTAAAGTCGTGGGTTTTGACTTGCAACAGCTTACCGTCAACCTTGCCGGAACAAACTTTATTTTTTGGGGAATGGCGATTGGAAGTTTTTTCATTATTCCCAATATTTACAGCTATCTGCTTGTGGCAGGGCTCACACCCGTGCTTTTCCTTCTATATGCCAGTATCGAAAAAATAATTGCAGGTACAGGCTTATCTTCATACACATTATCATTCAGTCTGTTGGCTATACTGTTGATTTATGTATTTATCCATCGAACGTTCAATAAATTCTTTGTTTTTCCGCTGATACAGTACTACAATCCCGAAAAAACGGTGTATAAAAATGTAAATTACTTACAACGTTTCGGAAACGATTTACCATTTAAAATGAGACTTCCATTTTTGGGCGAATGGGCTGTAAGTCAGGGATATAACGGAAATATCACCCATTTAGGCGAATGGGGAAATGCGCTTGATTTTGTTATAACCGATGATGATAACAAAACATATTCATTCCCAGGAACAAGAAAAGATGATTTTTACTGTTACAATAAGCCTGTCTTGGCTCCAGCTGATGGCTACATATATCAAATCAGCAATATTACAAAAGATAACGAAATTAACGATGTAAACACCAATAAAAACTGGGGTAATACAATTATTATTAATCATTTGAACGGACTTTATACGCAAATCAGCCATTTGAAAAAAGACAGCTTCAAAGTTAATATCGGAGATTATGTAACTAAGGGAACAGTGCTTGCCTCGTGCGGAAATTCAGGTCGCTCGCCCGAACCACATATCCATTTTCAGATACAGTTAAGTCCCGAAATTGGAGAAAAAACGCACCCCTACCCTTTCGGTTACTATTTTGAAAAAACTAATGGTAAGCCGGTTTTACGAATTGGCGAGGTTCCTGCCGAAAATTCCATTATTTACAACGTGGATAGTTTAGATTTGACACACAATGCTTTCAATTTCAAGCCTGGTAAAAAGCTGAATATCAACTTCAACGGCAACAAAGTAAGCTGGACAGTGGCAACCAATCAGTATAACCAAAGTTATATTTTCTGCGAAAAATCAAAATCAACGGCATACTTTGTTAATGACGGCACGATGTTTTACTTTACCGACTTTGAAGGGCGCAAAAATTCGGCGCTTTACATGTTTTATCGTAGTTGCTTCAGACTTTTGCTTGCAGGAGAGCTGAGCATTGAAGTCAAAGACAGTATTCCACTATCGAAAGAATTGCCCCTATCTCTCAAATGGTTACAGGATTTTATTGCTCCTATAGTTCTGCTCAGTCGAGTAAATTTTTCATCAAAATTAAATCAGATGGACAACCCGTATTATCCTGAAAATGTGAAGTTTGTAAACCGAGTTGAAGTGAAATCTTTTTGGAAAAAAGAGCCACTTACAGAATATACCGTAGCAATATCACAGTCGAAAATTGAAATTAAATCGAAAAATCAGAACTTATGTATCGAATAGTTTTTAGCTTGATAGTTGCGTCTATTTTTTTTACAGTAAAAGGGCAGGATACGCTCGTATTGAACACTTTAGATAAAAATCAACAAGTGGCATATTACGACAGCCTTAGTTTTGCTCAATACCAGAAGCAGGATTATAAGTCGCTGATTACCACATTAAAAGAAGCTGAACGATTGGGTGTTAGCTTTCGATATCTGAATTACCGCAAAGCCATAGCATATTACGAACTAAAAAACTATGCAAAAGCTGTAAAGTATTACGAAAAAGCCCTCAATGATGTGCCTGACGACATGTTTTTGAAAGAGAGTTTGTACTCGGCTTATCTGCTAAGCGGATCAGGTGTAAAAGCTGCTGTTTTAGCTAAAACACTTCCAAAAACAAGTCAGAAAAAATTGGGGGTTTCTCCTTCGTTCGTCAATTTTATTAACTTTTCTGGTGGGTATGTCCTTAGCGACAATAATGAAAAAAAGAGAAACAGCATAGACAATCTCGACACCATAAATCAGTATCAAGATATGATGCTAGGTGGAGTAATATTTGGGCTAAATGTTTCCGACCGCGTGAAAGTGAATGCAGGCTATAACTTGTTCAACACAAAGTTTGAACGTTTTGCACAAAACAGACTACAACACAATGATATACTGTCGCAACATCAACTTAATATCGGTACGGAATTTTATTTTAAAAATAACTTTTCACTCGGCTTTACCGGCGGATTTTATGCCATTGAGAAAAACTATAAGTCTATTGCTCAAATTTCAGGAAATGGAGCCAGTTATGAACAAAAACGGACAATACCATCTTCCCAATCAACAGATTACAACTTATCCGCTTTAGTCTTTCTTAATAAACGATTTACCCACGTAGTTCCTGAAATTTCCTTCGCTTACTCCGATTTTGCTTATTCCATTCAGCTACAACCCAAGTTGCAACTGACTTATTACCCGTTTGGGAATTTGAATTTTTACGGAAATACTTCAGGAGCCATAATTTTCGATAATGATGATAATAGAGGTAAAGAGACAGTTTTTTCTCAAAGTTTAGGTGTTAAATTATTTGGAAATATGTGGTTAGACGGCATGGTAAGTGTTGGTAATCACCTGAATTACATAACAGAACACTCATTTCTTGTATATGATACCTATGACCCAATTATGTTTATCTCGAGTGGGAATTTATCTTATTACTTCAAAAAAATGACAATTTCCGCTATTTACTCATGGACACAAAAAGAGGGTTGGGCATTTACAAACTATTACAC
>JAAYWF010000075.1 GCA_012516825.1 Lentimicrobium sp.
ACATGTATTTCGCATACTTTAACAGAGCAAACATTAAAAATAGAATGCTTGATTTTGAAGGTGCAATTAAAGATTATACCATTGCTGTTGCTTTGAATCCGGAATTTGCTGAGGCTTTTTACAATCGGGCGCTTACCTTGATCTATCTTAACCGCAACGCAGAGGCTTGTTTTGATTTGAGCAGCGCCGGCGAGTTAGGTATTGTTGAAGCATACAACGTTATAAAAAGATATTGCGGAAAATGATATCAATTTCACTGCAAATGTTGAATGTCCAATAATTTGGCGGGATTTAGCTGAAGACTGGTTATTTTGGTCATTGTCAGATATTAACCATGGGTTAAAAGATAAGCAAACGCTATTAGCTCTTTATTTTTTCGGGTTAGTACAGGTTGGAAAAGTTACGGTTGCTGGTTCTGTAACTTTGATCATATAAGCTTTTCCTGGAATAAAATAAGGAATTTGATAAACACCCTGCTGTGGCCAAATAACTCCCTGTTCACCTATTTCTTTAATAATTATCAGTTTATCACCCAGTTGATCGGTGATAGTTGAAGATAGAATATTGCATCCTGAAGCTACCGGCATGATATTCCAGCCAAAATAAAAATTTACTGTTTTAGGTTTGAAATCGTATCCAATGACTTCAAGTGTTGTTGGCGAGGTTAGTTTGACTTGATAACCATTTTGATTGGAAAAATCATTAATGGTATTAATACCATATTCTGGCCAATAAGTTTCCAACATATTTTGGGCTATTGCCAATTGATTGGAAATCTGTGTCATAAGTATTTCAAAACTACTTGATAACGGAGTAACGAAAGATGAAATTCCTTGCCAGCCTGTTTCCATCTCTATTTGATGTTTTCTAAAAATGGTTAGCATGAGTGTGTCTAATGCTGGCCCGTAACAATTACCTTGTCCTACTGTAGTAAGAATAAGGAGTGTTGATCCATTTTGAAGATCAAGAATTCCGGGAATATATTCTGTTATGAGATTATTGGGGTTTTCAAATTGTCCGTCGCCCGAAGTTTGCCAAAACAAAGAAGTGTAGTTTGGTACAACAGGGTTTGTGAAAAATGTTGAGGGTTCGGTAATGGTAGCATCTTCACCAATAAAGACCTCTGGCTCGTATAGATTGAATGAAACCTGAATGTTTTTTTCAATATTGGGACCGCAATTTTGAGGAGTGAAAGCAGTTAGTTTCAGTTGGATGGGAATGCCTGAGTAGTCAATTACAGGGCCTGGAAAATATATTGGATTCAACGATGTAGAATCGTCAAAACTGCCATCGCCTGTAGTAGTCCATTGAATTGAAGTATAGCCTGTTGCCTCTGAGTTTAGCTGTAGGGTATCTCCTTTACACAATTCCAGTCCGGCTGCTGTTAATATTAGGGCAGTAGTTTCTGTAACGAGAGTAATGGGTAACACTAAAGAGACACTTCCTGTACAGGGGGACTTAGCTGTTGCAGTGAGCGTGAGGTCGAATGAATTCGTTTCAAGGTCGTTAGCGCCGGGATAATAAATTGGATTAAGAATATTTTTATTATTGAAAGTTCCATCTCCAGATGTTGACCAAGTTAATGAGTTATAGAATTGCGCCGAAGCATCCATTTGCAAGGGATATCCTTTACAGAAAATACCGGTATTTCCTGGATTCAACTTTGGCATTGACTCAATAATTATCGTCGTGTTGCTTGAAGCAGGAAAAGCCTCGCAGCCAATGTTTCCAAAGGCAGTTACGGTTACAACGGTACCACCATTGAGTTTATCATTAACACCAGGCGTGTATGATGGGTTTAAAATGTTTGGATTATTAAATATCCCATCCCCATTAGTTATCCATAATATCGAACTATAGTTTTTAGCAATAGCATTTAATGATATTGCCGTGTTTTCACAACCTTTCTTGTTTACTGGTGAATTAACTGTAGGATGAGTTACAATGGTTACAAGTGTTTGTTTGCAAACATTTTGGGTACAAGGGGCAATAGAATTCACGCAACAAGTGAGCTTAAAATATCCTAAAGAGAGATCAAAACTTCCTGGAATGTAACGGATAGTAGTTGAATTTGGATTTATTATTGTGCCATCACCATTAGTTGTCCATTCTATGGAGGAGTAGTTGGTAGCCTCAGCGCTTATCCACATCTCATCAATTTTGCAGAATGAGATATTTTCAATTAGTTCAAGAGATGCAATGGGGTTGATCTTTACCGATATATCAGTTGTAGCAACCTCAATGCAGGGCGCTTTTGGTAGAGCTGTAGCAATAAGGGTTATATTTCCATTTGCCTTATCGGCTGTCCCTGGTGTATAAACCGGATTTATCAATGATGGGTTGTTGAAGCTCCCATCTCCACTGCTTGACCAAAGAATCCCTGAATTGTTTTCGGGAAAAGCTGTTACTGACACTGTTTGATCCTCACAAATTGTTTGATCAGGTCCGGGGGTTATCCATGGAGGCGTATTTACAATAACTTCAATGTTATGTTGTGAGATATTTGTTCCGTCGCTTACAGAGAGAAAATAGGTAGTAGTAACTGTTGGGTTTTGGGTAACCGTTTGTAGTGTGGAATTCAGTCCGGCAGGATCTGATGTCCACAAATAGGTGTAATTACCGGTAGTTCCTATTAAAATATTTGCACTTAAGGTTACTTCATCGCCAATACATATAGGGTTAGGCGTAGCCGTGGCGTAGGCGTCAAAAACTGTGAAAGTTGCAATGTTTATTATGCCACTTAATCCAAGAGGATACCATTTATCAGTAGTAACAAATGAAGGATCAAAAACGACTAAGGTTACATCATATTCTTTTTGAGTTGCCCAACAGAACAACTTAAAATATATTTGTTCACCAGGTAAAAAACCATCTTTTTCTGTTGTCGAATCATCATCTCTATAACAAGGGAAAATAATATTCTCATCGCCAAGCCAGTAATCGGCGCCTCCACATTTTCGATTTCCATAATCGTCGGTATAAAATGCTCCGATAAAATCACCTGGCTCTAAAGGGATATCGTTAATCCTTGGGTTTGCTTCTAAAAAAACAATTATAAAATGTGGATTCTCTGTTTTATTTTGATGGCTCCAGATTGCTGGAAGTTCATAGGGAGCTCTAACATTTTCAGGAAAAGTTACATAAGATTGATTCTGATACTGTTGCCCAGCGCCACTTTGTTGACAGTGTGCTACAACAGTAGTTAGAATGAACAAAAAAAGTAAAAAGCTTTTTTTAAACTCTCTAAAGGAGAATTTAAGTATGATGATTGTTTTCATCTGTTTTAATGTTTTTTGCGAATTTCAATAACTTAATTGCCTTTAATCAATTGAATGCTAATCACTAAGGATGCTATTATGATATTTTTAAGGACATGCTAATAAGATAATACGCATCAACATTGTAACACAAAATTGACTTGGCCCCGACAACTAAATTTTTTAGATATTCGTGCATGGTTACTGAACAAAGTTAAAGTATTTGTGGCTAAAATTACTTTTCGTAAGCTAATACAAAATTAAAAAAAAAGATTCGATTGATATTTTGATACATCACAACATTTTTCGCGATAAACCCGCTAAACAATTATGATAAAAAAACAAATTAATCTTTTATCCAACCGGTACAAAACATATCATATTATTGAATTTTTTATTTTTCAAAATGATAAAAGATGTATTTAATAATTTGCATGTGTTAAGTTGGGTAATAAATAATCTGAATAGATAGTTAATAATTACTGAATCTCCTGAAGAGTTAAAGTATGAAAAGAGTTATTTTGTTGATATTAAGGTTGATATATGGTCGCTTTAGTTATGTTTTTCAACAATATGGCATTGGCCTGAAAACTCGGAACTTAACCCGGCAAAAGTATTTTTTAGCTTGTGCTGGGTTAGATGCGTTAAATCATTACAAAGGGGCCATTCAGCCATCCGATAAAATTTCAGTATTTAATACTGACAAACGAATTGATTTTCAAAATAATAAATTTGGAATAACTTTTAGATCATTGTTAAGGAAAAACAAAAGGTACAGTTGTTACGACATTACTAAGTATCTGGATTTTTATTGGCAAAGGTTAGGATACAGAGAAAGGGTTTTTAATACCGGAATACGATTTATCTATCATTTCATTGATAAAAAGTTTTTTTTTGGAGAGATGTTTTTCTCCGATGCTACCAAAGTTAATGTTGAGCAGGTAGCCGCTTCCCTTATTAAAAAATATACTAATCAGATGGTGTCAACGACTGAAACTTTCAAAATTATGGCTAAGAACGGATTTATCTTTTTTGAAAATACCGGCATCAACCTTTCGATAAAGTATATAGATACCACAAACGATTTTATTAATAAAGCGTTAGAGACAATATGCGATTTAAATCCTTCAGAAAATGTCATAATTAAGAATAATTTGGAGGATTTGCTTTAATACTAAATCTAATTTTAGGGTTTCAAATAGTACTTTTCAGCAATATCAAATAAAGAAATTCGTTTTTGAAACACTTTATTCAGATTAAACCTCGTAGCAGTTGGTTTGGGTAATGATTAAAATGAATTTTATTTTCTTTGCAGGCTATTGATTAATTTTGGTTTGTATTGATGACAAGTAAGTTTTATACTGTTTTGATTTTCTTTTACTGTTTCGGGATTGTTGGTTTCTCGCAACAGCTACCACAGTATAGTCAATACATGTTTAATAAAATTGCATATAATCCAGGGGTTACCGGTACTACTAACGGTATTTGTGTTGGAGGTCTTATCCGTCAGCAATGGGTGGGATTTAAAGAAACCAACGCAGCGGGAAATTCTTTTAATGTTGCTCCCGAAACTTATGTGTTTACCATAAATGCACCCGTTAAAGCGCTACGAGGAGGTTTGGGTGGCACCATTATTCAGGATAAGATTGGGCACCAGGACGATATATCGGTTAATCTGACTTATGGATATCAAACAATGTTAGGCGCTGGTGATTTGGGCATTGGATTACAATTAAGTATAATTAATAAATCATTGAATTTTAGTAACCTTGAAGCTCCCGACGGTAAAGGTTCTGATCCTGTTTTGCAAAGTGAAGCAGAAGAGTCTGATATGTATTTCGACGGTGGAGTTGGATTTTACTATAGCGTTCCCGATAACTATTATCTCGGCCTTTCGGTGCTGCAATTACGAGAAGCAAAGAAAAATGATGGAACAAGAATGCGGCTTAAACGCCAGATAAATGTCATAGGTGGCTATGAATTTACCTTGCCGAATACTCCTTCTATTGACATTTTGCCTTCAGTGATGTTAAAAACCGACGGTACTTCGGCACAATATGATTTTTCAGCCTTACTCAGGTTCAATAATAAGATATGGGGAGGGCTGACGTATCGCTTACAGGATGCCGCAGCCATTATTTTAGGAATCCAGTTCAAAGAGTTGAGCATAGGTTACTCTTATGATATCCCAACTTCAGCAATTGGTTCTTTTGGTAGCCATGAGGTTAGGGTAAATTATTGCTTTAAAGTTGAGATTGATAAATATAAACAAAGTTATAGAAATACAAGATTCTTATAAAATAAACCTTGTCTTTTATCTCTTTTGAAAATCGTTTGCGAGAAATGTCTTAAAAACTAATCAGAACTTGTTGAAAATAAGGAATCAAAAATAATTAACAATAATAAAAAATGCATCAAATCGTTAACCTGACTGTAATATCAGCAGCACACATGAAGAGATTATTGTTTTTTTTTCTAGCCCTAATTTTAATTAGTGGGTGTAAAAATACAGGAAACGGTGAATTGGTAGGTGTTACAAAGCGCCCATCATTCAGCCAGCCAGACCCATACGGGATGACTTTCATCCCACTCGGAAGTTTTGTTTTAGGGGTAGGTGAAGAGGATATTCCATATGCTCAGATTAATAACCCAAAACGAGTTACCGTCAATTCATTCTATATGGACGAAACCGAGATTACCAATAACGAATATCGCCAGTTTGTGCATTGGGTCCGAGATTCTATTGCCAGAGACCTTCTTGGGCAGGTAAATCCGGATGCCTATCTTATTGAAGAAAACAAAAAAACAGGTGAAGTTTATGATCCTCCGTTTTTAAATTGGGGAACCGATATTAAATGGGATGACGAGGAGACAGCTCAAACTTTAGAAGAGATGTACCTTCCTGAGCAAGAGCGTTTTTTCAGAAAGAAAGAAATTGACACGCGAAAATTAAAATATAAATATTTCTGGATTGATTTGCAATCTGCTGCACGTAAAGATTTTACCAACAAGGGAGACCCCGAAGATGCAAGTTTTGCCAATCGTGAGATTGGTCCGGACGGGAGGACTAAATATGTAAAAGAAGAAACTATCAATGTGTATCCTGATACACTTTGCTGGATTCATGACTTTCCTTATAGCTATAATGAACCTCTTACCAAATCCTATTTCTGGCATCCCACCTACGATAATTACCCTGTTGTTGGTGTAAATTGGAGCCAGGCCAGAGCTTTTTGTGTATGGAGAACAGCATTGTTCAACAGTTATTTACAGGGAAAAGGACGGGCTGGCATCAATGATTTTCGTCTTCCTACCGAAGCCGAATGGGAATGGGCTGCCCGTGGAGGGTTCGAGGCTAATCCGTTCCCTTGGGGAGGACCATATAGTAGAAATGATAAAGGATGTTTGTTGGCAAATTTCAAACCTAATAAAGGAAATTATGTTGATGATGGTGGTGCTACTACTGTCATTGTAGGGCATTATCCGGCAAATGGTTTCGGACTGTATGATATGTCGGGGAACGTAGCTGAATGGACTAACAGCGCTTTTGATGAATCGGCAAACATTTTTACATGGGATTTAAACCCCGACTACAGTTATTTAGCAAAACCGGATGATCCTATTTCCATGAAACGAAAAATAGTAAAAGGCGGCTCATGGAAAGATGTTGAGTATTACCTTTTAGTCTCTACAAAGGATTATGAATATCAAGATACCGCTAAATCGTATATTGGTTTTAGATGTATTATGCCCTACCTGGGCAGATCAAGAGGTGATAATCCACGCCGTGCATCAAATGTTTATTAGTTAGTAGATAAAAATAAAACTGTTTTAATATTCTCAAATCATTTAATTAAAATATCCTATATCAAAATATGGAAATGACCACAAAAGTAAAATCTAAAAAATCATTTAGTGAAAAGTTGGAAACACCATTTTTCAGAAGGTTTATGTCAGTCGCTTACGGTTTAGGTGCATCTGTTGTTATTCTTGGCGCGCTTTTTAAAATCAATCACTATGCCGGCGCCAATGAAATGCTTTTGATGGGTATGATGACCGAGGCTATTATTTTCGCACTCTCTGCTTTACAAAAGCCTCACGTTGAGCCTGATTGGAGTAAAGTGTATCCGGAACTAATAGAAGATTACCATGGAATAAAACCCGACACTCCTTTTGAAAGAAAATCAGCTTCTGTCAGAACGGGAAGTAATCAAATGACACAACTGGACTTGATGTTGAAAGATGTTAAATTGGATGACAGTGTGATTCATAGCCTCGGTACAGGGCTTACAAAATTGAGTGAGAGTGCATCGAAACTTAATGATCTTTCTAATGCAAGCATTGCCACAAATGACTTTGTTGCCAACATGAAAACGGCTTCTCAATCGGTTTCTACGTTGGCCAAAACCTATAGAGATACATCAAACGCATTAGATAACGAGCTTAAAGCTACAAACGAATTAACTCAGCAGGTACAAGAAGTATCACATGCCGCATCAGGATTGAAAAATTCTTATCAGGAAGCCGCTCGTACATTAAGAGAGGATATTCGTGCCTCCGAGGACTTATCTCTTGTCATTAAGACCACATCAGAGTCTGTCTCTAAATTGTCGGATTCATACTATATGTCGGCCGAAGGCATTTCAAGAACAATTGAGGAGCTTAGAAAATCGGCAGGTAATAGCGATGCATTTAACGAACAGTTGGCCACACTCTCTGAAAAATTAGCCTCGTTAAATAAAATTTACGAATTGCAACTTGTGAATTCTGAACGACAAGTCGAAGCTTCTAAAAGAATGCAGCAAACGCTTGATAAATTCCTATCCAACCTTGAGGAATCTTCTAATAAAACTGATCAATATCAGCGTGAGATGGAGATGTTAACCAAAAGAATGGCTTCTTTAAATAGTGTTTATGGCAATATGCTTTCCGCCATGAACATTAAATAGCTTTTTCGAATAATCTAAACCCAAAATCAATGGCTGGTTATAAAGAGACCCCACGGCAAAAAATGATCGCTATGATGTACCTCGTACTCACGGCATTACTTGCACTTAATGTTTCCAAAGAAGTGTTGGATGCGTTTGTTGTTGTAAATGAAAGTGTAGCTCTTACAAATGAGAATTTTTCTGAAAAATTAAATGAACTCTACAATACATTCGACAAGCAGTATCAAATAAACCAAAATAAGGTAAAGCCATTTCGTGACAAGGCGATAGAAGCGAAGAGGCTCTCGACTGAAATGATCAATTACATTGACGATGTTAAATGGCGGCTTATTGAAGTTACTGAAAGAGTTCCTTATGACTCGGCAAAGCTTATTCCGGTAAAAAAATTGGCAAAACTGGATGATTTTACTACTACTACTAACTTTTTTATGGCAGGTTCAACGGATGGAACTAAAGGAGAGGGTATTAAACTAAAAAATAAAATCATCAACTATCGT
>JAAYWF010000282.1 GCA_012516825.1 Lentimicrobium sp.
GTCATTGACCTGAACGACGTGGTGTACATCGGTGACTCCAATCCCGACTTTATCGGGGGGTTCGGAGCTTCCCTCAAGTACAGGGATTTTGACTTTTCCTTCGGATTCCATTACCGTCTGGGCTTTGACATCGTCAACCGGGTGGCCATCAATACCGAGGGGATGCTTAACCGGAACAACCAGAGCAAGGCGGTGCTCAGCCGCTGGCGTGTGCAGGGTCAGGATGATCCCGGAATGCTGCCCCGGGCTTACCTCAACCATCCTGCCAACAACCTAGGGTCTGACCGGTATGTGGAGAAGGGAGATTTTATGCGGCTCAACAATGTTAAGTTCGGATACCAACTGCCCCAGAAAACTTGCAGCCGCCTGGGTCTGCGCAGCCTGAACCTGGCTCTGAGCGCCCGTAAACTCTTTACCATTACCCAATACTCGGGGCAGGATCCCGAGGTAGGCCAGAATGCCGCCGATCCTTTCTGGATAGGGGAAGACAATGCCAATACCCCTCCACCCAAAACATTTACTGTCAGCTTATTGGTCGGATTCTAAAAACAGGTGAAAAATGAAAAGGAATATTAAATATAGCTTGATCCTCCTGGCGGTACTGGCCCAGGTATCCTGTAATAATTGGCTGGAACTGGAACCCCCGAGCGGTCTTACCCGGGAAGAGTTCTGGCAGACCAAGGAGGATGTGGAAGCCATGTTGAGCGGGGCTTACAGCATCATGGCAAAAATGGACAATCTCTTTTTCCTCTACGGGGAAATCAGGGCCGATATGGTAATCGGCGACATAAACCAGGGAGATGACCAGAAGAAAATGGCCCAGAACAATATCTATCCTGATAACGGCCTGGCAAACTGGAACAGGTTTTACCAGGTGATCAACTATTGCAACGAGATCATCAAGAATGCTCCCCTGGTGCAGGAGAGGGACAATACCTTTACCGATTATCAGTTGAAGGGGTGGATGGCAGAGGCCTATTACCTGCGTTCGCTCACCTATTTTTACCTGGTGCGTATTTTCAAGGATGTTCCCCTGATCCTGGAGCCTTCAGAAACTGACGATACCGATTTTTACATTCCCAAGTCGGAGGAAGCGGTGGTGCTGGCCCAGATCACCAGGGACCTGGAGGAGAACCGTAACTTCGCCATTGCCGACGGGTATTCTACCTTGGCTGAGAACAAGGGACGGGCTTCTAAGGCGGCCTTCGATGCCCTCCTGGCCGATATCGCTCTTTGGAATTTCGATTACAACAAGGTGTTGGAGCATGTAAGCCGCATTGAGGCCAACGAGGATATCGTGCTGATGCCCAGCGGAAAATGGTTCGAACTCTACTATCCCGGAAATGCCCTGGAGAGCATTTTTGAATTTCAGTTCGATATGGGAAAAAACCAGAGCAACCAGCTCTACGGCCTTACCAACCGGAATTCCTATAATTATGATCCCAGCCAGACGGCTCTGGAGATGTTTGCCCGTCTTTATGCCAAGGAACTGGTACGCGGAGAGGATGCTTCCATCAAACGATATGGTGACGATGATTATATCATCTGGAAATATGTGGGGAGCGCTCCCGACGGCAATACCATACGTACGGGAACTCTGCAAAACAGTGCGAACTGGATCGTCTACCGCCTTGCCGATGTGCTGCTGATGAAGGCCGAAGCCCTCTCCCAGTTGAACCGCTATGGGGAAGCCCTCGACATTATCAACCTGATCAGGGATCGCGCCAATGTGGGTTCCATTGGCCTCCCCAATTCAGCCACGGCTTATGAGGATGCCATCCTCGAAGAGCGGGCCCTGGAACTTGCCTTCGAAGGAAAAAGGTGGTTTGACCTGCTCAGAATGGGCCGCAGAAACAACTATGCCAGAAAAGAAACACTTATTGAGGTGATCGTACGCAACGTACCCTCCACACAGAAGAGAATCCAGGCCGTCAAACTCACCAATCCCTTGGGCTGGTATATGCCGGTTCACGAAGATGAACTTGAGAGAAATAAAAATCTTGTTCAGAATCCTTATTACATCAATTAGCCATGAAAAAAAGTAGTCTCCTTTTAGTCCTCATCGCTACACTTCTCTTTCAGTGGTCCTGCAAGGAAGAAGAACATCCGAGCCCGGAGTTTAAGGACATGATCAAAATGACCATCTACGATTATTTGGTGCAAAAAAAGGATACCTTTTCCAGTTTCCTGGCTATCATGGAAAAAGGCGGGCTTGACATGACCATGAGCGCATTCAACCCCAATGCCACGGATGGTAAATTTCAGTATACCCTTTTTCTCCCCACCAACGAAGCCATCGACAAGTTCATCAATGAGCATCCCCAGTACAACTCCCTCAACGAGCTTCTCAACGATGAGGTGTATGTCACGGCCCTGAGCCGTTATCACGTGCTGAACATGGGGATCATTACCAATGACTTTCCCTTTGGCGCCCTTCCCGAGCTGACCCTTTCAGGAGACCAGCTCACCGTGAGCTTCATCATAGAACCCGACACTTCCTATTATAAAATTAACAACCAGGCGGCGATCATTCTCCCCAACATAGAAGCTTCGAACGGTTATGTTCATGTGATGGAGACCATGCTAACGCCGGTGACCTTCACCACCTATGGGTGGCTGGCCCAAAACCCGGGCTATTCCATCTTCAAAGCAGCTCTCGACGCCACCGGGCTCAAGGATACCCTTAACATCAATCTGAAAACAGATACCCGTAGATTGCGGCCTCACACCCTGCTGGTCGAACATGACTCCATCTTTCACCGGCGGAATATCCGTTCCTTCCAGGACCTGGCCAACCAAATCAGCCCCGGTAACATCAATTATGCCAGCAAGTCCAACCTTCTTTACAATTTCATGGCTTACCATATTCTGGAGGGAAGCCTGTTCCTCGACGATTTTGAAGGGGTGGCCTCCAATTACAACACTTATTCCGACATTCCCCTCTCGGTGAACGGGATGGGAATTGACATTGCCATCAACAAAGGGCGGATGGTGTTTGATTCCATTTTCCATGCCAATGGTGATACCACCCTGATTGATTATGTGGGGGTGTTGTACGACGCCAGCAACATGATCACTCAGTCGGGCTCGGTCCATTTCATCAATCAGATCATGCGCCAGTTTTCCCCGGCTCCCGCCATCCGCAACTACGAATTCTGGGAGGAGTCCCTGTTCAGTGAGTTGCGGCGAGAACCAGGTAGTTACGAGATTAAAGATCCCTCCCTGCTGAGCAGGATTGAGTGGAGCGGCGCTGACCTGTTCTTTGTGAAGTCGGAAGACACCAATTATCCGGCCTGGAACCAGGATTATCTTTTCCTGAACGGCGATTTTACGATTTCGTACACAATGCCCAAAATCATCCAGGGAAAATACAAGGTCTTCCTGGGAGCACACGCTTTTAGTCAAGACAATGCCCTGGTTGAGATTTTTCTCGATAACAAAAAGATTGGAGGATTGGTAGACCTCACTACCGGGGGAAACTCCTCCTATCCTTATGGCCGCAAAGAAATCGGAACCGTCGAATTCCAAAGATACGAAGACCATACCATCAGAGTCGTCTCCCTGATTCCGGGGGCATTCATGTGGGATTATGTAAGATTTGAACCTGTAAAATAATTAAGAAAATGAAAAATA
>JAAYWF010000076.1 GCA_012516825.1 Lentimicrobium sp.
CGACTTTGATATTCACACAACGGAAAAAATTGGATGGCTTAAAAACAAAACGGACGACCTGAATAATATTAAATCAGATAGAAGGTTTAAATAAGCAATTTAAGCTATAACAGTCATATGCCAAAAAGAACTGCCAATTCTCCAAACAGAGCTTACACAAGAATAACCAATTTCTACGACGATGTACTGACGGCACGTAAGTGGTGGAGCCGTCTTTATATGAATTGCATTTGGAAAGTGGACGACAATTTGGTGGCAAAAGAGGTGTTAGAGATGCTACCCGATGATTTTCAAGGGGAAATTTTGGATGTTCCGGTAGGAACAGCCGTTTTTACTGCCGAAAAGTTTCGCAATATGCGGAACGCAAAAATCGTGGGTGTCGATTTTTCAAAAGATATGCTCAGTATTGCCAATGAACGTGTTTTTCGTGAAAAGATTGAAAATGTAGGGTTGCAACATGGCGATGTTTGTAAACTTGCATTTGAAAATGAGCGTTTTGATGCGGTACTTTCTATGAATGGTTTTCATGCTTTTCCCGCATCAAAATACAAATCGTTTTGTGAAATCTATCGTGTACTTAAACGAGGCGGTATTTTCTTGGGTTGCTTCTATGTTAGGGGGGAACGCCGCATCGCCGATTGGATTGTTCGCTATGTATTAGATAAGAAAGGATTTTTCACTCCGCCACATTTTACAAAAAAGGAAGCGATAGAATTGCTGAAATCATTTTACGGAGAAAAAGTAGAGGTAAAAAATCATCGCTCAATATTGATTTTTAAGTGCGTGAAGTAAATGAATAATAAAGAGGAAAATAAAACGGTATTTGTTAATAAACAGTATCACCATCACCATCATCATACACACACGCAAAATGTTCGGAGGAAAAAGCTATTATGGGTTACGCTACTCAATTTTTCCATAAGCTTGGTACAAGTAGCAGGTGGAATTATCTCCAACAGCCTTTCCCTTATTTCCGATGCGATACACAATTTGGGAGATACATCCGCTATTTTCATTGCCTTTTTAGCCGGGAAACATGCCGCTAAGAAACCTGATGCTCAAAAGACTTTCGGTTACAAACGTGCCGAGATTTTAGCGGCTCTTTTTAATGGAGTGGTATTGATCGCCATTTGCATTTTCCTTTTTGTGGAAGCCTACAAACGCTTCATGTACCCACAACCTATCAAGGGCGGAATCATGCTGACAGTAGCTGTTTTCGGACTGTTGGCTAATTTAATTTCGGTGTTGGTATTGCAAAAAGACAAATCGCACAACCTGAATATACGTGCTGCGTACCTGCATTTGTTGGGCGATACGCTCTCCTCCGTAGCGATTATTGCAGGCAGTATAGCTATTCTCTTTTGGCAAGTTTACTGGCTCGACCCGCTCATAACTGTTGCCGTTGGAGTTTACATCATCTACCACACCTGGGGCGTGGTACGCCAAACGGTAGATATCCTGATGCAGGCAACACCCCGCCACATCGACCTTCAAAAAATCAAACAAAGCGTGGAAACCTTACCACAAGTTGAAAATATTCACCACCTGCATATATGGCAAATGGATGATGAACATATTCATTTAGAAGCTCATCTCAATATGTCTCAAGACATGTCGCTTAGCGAAGCTCAATCTGCTCGTCATAACGTGGAAAGGGTATTAAAAGAAAAATTCGGCATAAGTCATATTACCCTGCAAATTGAGTATAAAGGTTGCAAGAATAACAACGAGTTGATTTTTGGTAGAGAAAAGAAGAAACTATCTGATAAACATCAAAATTAATTTGTTTTCAAAGGTAGATTCAATCCTAATCAAGCATTTGACAACACTAAATTGGGAATACCCTCGGAAAATCAATAATCTCACCTAAAATGCTTAAATAAATACCTAATTAAAGACTATAACTCACAGTAGCGAGAAGTGCATTGCAGTGAGTTTCGAAAGAAAAAGAAGTTGATTGAGCCCTACGCGCAAAACATAGAATCTGCACGACACTCAGGAACATAAGGAAGGATTTGCATTATATTCAGGAATTACAAGGTCATAGTAGCAACAAGACTACCGGGATTTATACCAATGATAGCGCTAAAAATTTGCAAAATCATAAAAACCCATTTGACGATTTTCAACAAATTGTTTTACCTTTGATAAACAAGTGAAATTTTATGGTACCAACCCAAAAAGATAGATTGGTGTGTTAAAATGACATACATAAAAGAGTTACAAATGGATTATGAATAATGAAAACGAAAAATCGAATAAACCGCAAAGAACGCAAAAACAACTCCGCGACCTTTGCACATCTTTTGCGAACTCTGCGGTTAAAAGAACAAGGGTTAAACTGCAAAGAACGCAAAGATTTTACGCAAAGAACACAAAGAAAACTCTGCGACTTCTGCACATCTTTTGCGAACTCTGCGGTTAAAAGAACAATAGTTAAACCGCAAAGAGCGCTAAGATTTTACGCAAAGAACGCAAAAAAAACTCTGCGACCTCTGCGCATCCTCTGCGAACTCCGCGGTTAAAAAAAATCATTATGATTGAAAACGAATTGACAAATAAATAGTTGATACGAGATACAATTTTAATGATAGAAATATTGGAGATCAAGTATTCTTTATTTCAACTGCTTAACAGCACAGTTACAATCTGCATTGGAAGGTGCTAATTAAGGATAGGATTACTAAACAGTTAATTCTCCAATTTGATAAAATGCGTGTTAATGACGTGTATAGAATCCATGTCGAATTATTTTTGAAATGACATACTTATGTTATTGGTTTTTTTACGAATGTTGTATATTTGTTTCGTAAATTAAATACTCCCGGGCATTGTAAAACGACATACAAACTAAAAATATGAGTATAGATAACATTAGACAATTCATAAAAGAAAAAGCGGAAGAATTTGGTGCCAAGACAGACAACGAATTCAATAAATCGTATGTGGAAAGAAACAACACCGGACAAGATGCACTTAAAGATAACGGAGCATATTTTGGATTTATCCATCCAGAAGAAGAAGTGTCCGGACCATTTCACGATTTTTCATTAACAATTTTTCCAAACGACCAAAACAAACCTTGGGTAGTATGTCTTGGAATTGGTTCAAGTGGTTTCAAAAATGACTACGAACTTGCGACATATCCAGGACTAAGAAGATTATTCTCAAAATTAACAGATGAAAGAGGCTTTTGCAAATCTGACTTTTCAGATATAGAAACAAGTTTACCAAAATCAATCACGGGTAGCCTCGACTTGCAGCACGTTAAAAACACAATTAAAACTTACACCAAAGTTTTACCAACTTGCCAGATAGTAGACGCCCCAGAAAGCGAAAAAGGAAAGCAAATTATTGCTGCCTTTGTCGCTGGATATGCAAAGCTTAGAGAATGGCCTTCCAACAAAGACCATAGAAAAGCAGTTTCAGAAGCTTTAAAGCCATTTTTAAAGACAGAAACAATTAATGAAACCGAAGAAATAACAAATCTTTTAACAGAAAGAAAGTACATAGTGCTTCAAGGTCCTCCGGGAACTGGGAAAACAAGAACAGCAAAAAGTGTTGCAGACAAAATAGGTGCTAAAACTTTTTTCACTCAGTTTCACGCAGAAACAAGTTTCTCTGATTTTATTTTTGGAATTCGACCTGATACAGCAAACGAAAAACTAAGATACAAAGAAAATCTAGGTAGTTTCTCAAAGGCCTTAAAATATGCCATTGACCATAATAATGAAAAGGTCGTATTAATAATTGACGAAATAAATAGGGCTAACCTCTCCAATGTATTGGGACCTGTTTTTTATCTATTTGAACATAAAATGGATGTTACGAATGTTGAAATAGAAATTGCTCCCAAATTCAAAGTAAAAAAACTGCCTGACAACTTTTCTGTAATTGCCACAATGAACACAGCCGACAGAAGTTTGGCCGTTGTTGACTTTGCTCTAAGAAGACGTTTTGCCTGGTACACGCTAAAGCCAAAAGCCATAAAATCTAAACAATTTTTTAATGAAGACTTTTTCAGGTTTCAAGAAATATTTGACTGGTATGCCTCAAGCACAGAATTGAACTTACAACCTGGTCAAGGCTATTTCATTGCTGACTCCGAAGACGAAATGAAAAATCGTATACGTTATGAAATATTTCCTTTGATTAAAGAATATTTACAAGAAGGGCTTTTGCGAAATGCTAAAGAAGAGTTCAATAACTATTTCTCAACTAGAATAAATCTATCTCTTTTCGAATGACAAAGTCATTAGATGTTTTTTGCGAAATACCTTGCTTAACTGAACAATCAAAACAGTTGAGTGGAGGTGCCTTACAAAAAAGGTGGTTCAAGTCAGCAGATAAAAGAATTATTGGACAATATCTTCAGAAATTTATTGATTATAACTTTGAGCAATTTAAATTTCTCGGTGTTCAACCATATATAATTGGCTCAGACCAAAGTACAGCTTTGACTTTCCGTTCATCGGGTTTCATTGGCTCTATTCCTTTGAGAGCTTCTGACACTGGAAAACAAATAGGTGATTTTGTAGTTATGCCTAGGTTTACTGGGCCCGACAGATTTGAGGACTACATAGAAATCTTAAACCTACTTGGAACTGATATTAGTCCAGAAGTCATTGATAGTTTACCCTTGGCATCAGGTAAGAATTTCAGACCCCCATTATACCTGGAGGCTGTAAAATTCATAGCAGCTCTTGAAAAATTGACAATGAGGTCTTGGAGAAAGTTTGACAATATTGAGAAGGTTTCAAGTCAGCCAACTGGGCAAATTAATTGGCCAAAATATATCAACAACGAATACAAAGTTGAAAACAAATTACAATTTCCGGCAAGAACAAATGTTCTAAGTGAATTTCATATTGAATATTCTGAAATTAGATATGTCTTTGATATTTGTAAAAGTGAACTACTTTCTGTTAGTACACCACAGAGGATTAGGAACACATTACGAACCAAATTAAGTTTCCTTGAAGAACGATTATATCATCACAAACCTAGTGCGACCAACAAAATTGCAATACGGTTTTCTGATAGTCCAAAAGTGAAATCTTGCAAGGAGCAAGCAAATAGAATTTTAAATTTCAACCTGGTAGACAGCACAGCTTGGCGAGTTGACTTTTCTGATGTATTCGAAAAATTCATTCAATATATTTTTAAGGAAGCTGCAAAAGAAACTGGAGGTCGACTTTACTCAAACTTTAAGTTTCATTGTAGAACTGTAAAACATTACTCTTGGGAACTAAAGCATGTCGAGCCTGATGCAATTTATCAAAAAGAAAATGTTTTGATTTTTATAGACGCTAAATACAAATCGAATTTATATAACAAGTTTGACCAAAGTGAAGTACTGAAAGAAGACCACAGGCACGACTTACATCAAATAATGGCATACTCTTCATTCAGTAAGACAGATTTTAAATTTGGATTTCTGTGTTACCCATCGGAACAAATCGAGTTAAAAAGCATTCAGTATAAAAACGGCATTAATGAAGCGACAAATACGATATTGATTTTAGGTGTTCCTTTGAGAAAAGACAGCATAAACGAGACAAAAAGACTATTAACAAATGAACTTAACGAAATTGAAAGAAAAACAACAATCCGGTAATACGCGATATAGTTAATTGCCGGTGCAGTGTGTATTCGAGAGATATAGCCCGCATCAAAAGTAATTGTAACTTGATAAGAAAGTGCTTCGAAACCGGCAACTAAAATATACAGCCAAAACGATAGAACCAAAAGTTTGCAAAATATTAAAAGCCATTTGATGGTTTGCAACAAATAATTTTACTTTTGCTGAATAAGAACAACTTTATGATACCAACTCACCTCAAAGAGAGAGATTGGTACCATAAATTGTAATATAAAAACGAGTTATTGGCAAGTTTAAAAAGAAAGACGGTCTGCAAAAGCAAACGGGCTGACCACCCAATGTGACAAGAAAACTTATTAAATAACTAAAAAGTGGAGGCCAGAACCCACTCAAAAAAACGGGGCTAAATCCAAAAAGCCTAATGAATAGAGATAATTAAAAATAATTACATTAATGAAAAGA
>JAAYWF010000077.1 GCA_012516825.1 Lentimicrobium sp.
AGTTATTATGGG
The DNA here is from genome assembly GCA_012516825.1 of Lentimicrobium sp. Taxonomy (GTDB): domain Bacteria; phylum Bacteroidota; class Bacteroidia; order Bacteroidales; family 4484-276; genus RZYY01. The sequence goes on from JAAYWF010000077.1 coordinate 13, forward strand.
AAGCTAATTTTCAAAGTTATCGAAGATGTTGATTTCTTACAGGGAATAAATAATTATGTCTCTGAAAATAAGATTGATATCATTGCTATTGTAAATCATCGCCGTGGTTTTTTAAAACGTCTTTTTACCAAGGACCATACTCGTGAGCTTTTATTCCATAGCGACTTACCTTTAAAAATATTCCCAGGCGTCAATAAATAATGATTGTGCTACCCCCCCCGATTTAGTGATCTTTTAGAATAAGTTTTATTGTGGTTTTTTTTTACAATTCTTAATCGTTTAAGCATCGTCAAACACTACATTTGGGCTAATACTAATGAAAACGTTCTCTTTTCCTAAGCAAATGCTAAAAAAGTAATTTGCTATCATTTTTTTCTATTTTACAGTTTAATCTATTCCCGAAGTCATTATTTCACATTTTCATAAATTTGAAAATATTTTAGGTTTATTAAAAAGCAGTTTTTTAGTTAAAAAAAGGATCTAAAAAAAATTATGTTCACAAATAGTCATTTTTTGTATCATTGCATCAATTATTAAGAATTGAAATATCTTTTTTTTATGGAAAAGTCTGTACTCTCTCAACGTGATAGTTTTTCTTCAAAAATCGGCGTCATTGCTGCTGCTGCAGGTTCGGCCATCGGATTGGGTAATATTTGGAGGTTTCCTTGTGTAACAGGTGAAAATGGCGGTGGAGCCTTTCTTGTTATCTATTTAGTGATAATGTTGCTCATTGGAGTACCGGTAATGCTTTCAGAATTCATTATCGGCCGGCGCGCACAGCGAAATCCTTACGGCGCTTTTAGATTATTAAAGCCTAACCAGCCTTGGTATCTCATTGGGATACTTGGAATTGCAGCGGCGTTTATGATACTTGCTTTCTATACCACGATAGCCGGATGGACGCTTGAGTATATATATCGTTCGCTGATTAACAGTTTTTCAGGGCAATCGGTCGAAGAACTAAAAAGTTCGTTTGATAGCTTTCAGGCTAACGGGCTATTTCCAGTTATTTGGCAACTTATCTTTATGTTTTTAACGGCATTAATAGTGTGGCGAGGAATTAAGGACGGTATAGAAAAATATTCAAAGATCCTTATGCCGTTGTTGTTCCTTATAATTGTAGTAATTGCAATACGTTCAATTACTCTTCCCGGTTCAAAAGAGGGTTTGATTTTTCTTTTTAAACCTGATTTTTCGAAAATCACGTGGGAGGCTGTTCTCAAAGCCCTTGGTCAGGTGTTTTTTTCTTTGAGTATTGGCATGGGAACATTAATTACCTATGGGTCATATATCAATAAAAAGGATAATCTTACAAGTACCGCCTTAGCTGTTAGCGGAGCTGATACTTTTGTTGCTATTATGGCCGGCATGGCGATATTTCCTGCTGCTTTTGCATTTGGAATTAAGCCAAATGCAGGGCCCGGCCTGGCTTTTATTACCTTGCCTAATATTTTTCAACAGATGACTGGCGGTTACTTCTGGGCATTGAGTTTTTTCCTGCTTCTTGCTGTTGCCGCATTAACATCTACAATATCTTTACTTGAAGTGGTGGTTGCTTATTTTTCGGAAGAGCTTAAAATGTCCCGAAAAAAAGCTACTGTGATTGCTGCCGGCTCAACTTCAGTTCTTGGCGTTCTTTGTACTTTATCACAAGGGCCAATGAATTATCTTAAAGTGTTTAAAGATACCCTGTTTGATGACCTTGACTTTATTTCCGCTAATATTTTACTTCCATTAGGAGGCTTGATGATAGTAATTTTTGTGGGATGGTTTATGGGAAAAGAGAATGTGAGAACGGAGATTACAAATAATGGTGAACTTAAAGGTAGATTTTTTGGGATTTTTATGTTCATCCTCCGAATTGTTGCCCCAGTGGCTATTGCCTTAGTATTCCTTAGCAGCTTGGAATTAATCAGTTTTTAAAAACAGCTAATTGTCGAAATTAATTAGAAATAGAAGATTAAAAGAATACTTCATTATCAGTCGAGGACAACGAAATGGGATGTTGATCCTGCTTGTGGCCATTGTCATAACAATTATTCTCTATTTTATTCTACCTTTCATAATTCGGCCTGATTTCATTTGGGATGCCAAATTTGATTCCATAACTTTACAATTTCGTCAATTATCGCCCGAACCTACTGCAAAACCTTTACTTAACCCTTTTCCATTCGACCCTAATTTTGCCTCGAAAGAAATTTTTATCAAACTTGGTTTAAGTGAGCGAGCAGCGGAAAATATCATAAAATACAGGGATGCCGGTGGAAAATTTAGAACCGCTGATGATTTTGGTAAAATATTTTCTATCTCAGATGAAGAGTTTAATACATTGCGACCTTATATTCAGATTTTTAAAGAGAAAGATGTTTTAGAGAAAAGTGAAAAAACTATTCCGGCAAAAATCTTGAATCCCTTCCCTTTTGATCCTAACCTGATTGATAGCACAGAAATGGAGAGGCTTGGGCTTAAGGATGGCCAAATACGTAATATCATCAATTACAGAAGTAAAGGAGGTAAATTTAAAGTAAAGAGCGATTTTGGAAAATTATATAGTATTTCGGAAGATGATTTTTCTGTTTTGGAAAAATATATTTTGTTGCCCTCGGTTGATACCTCAACAAGTATTCAAATTAGTGAAGAGAAAACTCCTATTATCGTTGATTTAAATGCGGCTGATACTATTGAACTGAAACAGTTGAAAGGTATTGGGACTGTTTTTGCACGGAGGATTGTAAGCTATCGGGAAAAACTTGGCGGATATTTCGACAAATCGCAGTTACTTGAAGTTTTTGGAATGGATACTGCCAGATTAGCACAAATCTCGCCTTATATTGAAGTTGATTTACAAAAGATAAAGCAGTTACATCTCAATAAAGCCGGTTACAAAGAGTTGTTAGCACACCCTTACCTTGAAAATTATATTGTCAAAGCTATCTTTGAATACAAAGATAAGGTTGGAAAATTTAACTCTGTGGACGAATTACAAAATATAAGCCTTATCTACCCCCAGCTTTTTCAAAAAATTGAACATTATTTTACTGTCGAAGATTCATACACAAGGCGATGATAAAAAGACCAATAAACATAAATTATTACTTGAAAAGTAAAAGTATCTTTTTCCTCTGGATCATTTTATTTTTTCGGATAGGCTTCGTTTTTGGTCAATCTGATGCACCTGACATCAATGAGGTAATTAAGAACAAAACCCCTTTGGAGCAAATTATGGAGCTTAATGAGTTATCTCGTCAATACAGAAATTCGGATATCGAAAGCGCTTTAAATTTCTGCATTAAAGCCTATGAAATATCGGTAACCTCGGATAATAAAACAGGCATGGCGATCTCGCTCAAAAATATTGGAATTATAGACTATATCATTGGAAGATACGATAGCGCATTAGTAAAATATAATAAGGCTCTTAAGCTATTTGAAACTATCAACGATCAGTCTGAGTTAATGAAGGTCAAAAATAATGTTGCACTAATCTATATGGCTCAAGCTGACTTTTTAAAAGCTATCAATCATTTGCGCGAAATCCTTCAGTTTTATCGCATAAACGCCGATACTACCGAAATAATCAGAAGCCTATATAATCTTGGTAATTGCTATTATTATACCGGCGAATATTTGATCTCAATGGAGTGTTATCGGGAGGCCATAATTTTGAATGAAAAAATGGAGAATGACCAGATCAAAGTTGATCTATTTATTGGTATTGGCGCTTTATATGAAGCACAAGATTTGCTCGAAAATGCTTTGGTTGAGTATAGGACAGCGCTGGCGCTTGCAAAAAAAATGAATAATAGAAGTCGTCAGGGTGTTATTCTTACAAATATTGCTAATGTTTACCTGCAACAAGATGAGGCCAACAGTGCATTAGAAATGCTTACTACTGCTTATCTTATCAGGGAAAGCTTAGATGATCAGAAAGGGATGGCTTACGTACTAAACCTGATGGGTATGGCTTATGAAAAATTAGGACAACCCGACCGGGCAAAAGAACTATATATCAGTAGCCTGAAGATCAGTCAGACACTTGGTAATATGCGAGAAGTTGCAACTACATTATCCTTTATGGGTGTAAATCTTATTAAAGAGAATAATTATCACTCAGCTATTGAGTATATTAAAACAAGCATTCAAATTACTGATTCTGCACAAATGCTACACGAATTATCAGAGAATTATAAACTGATGGTTTTTTCATATAGCGCCATCGGCCTGACTGATAGCGCCGAATGGTATCTCGATTCATATTTAAAGCTTAAACAATACTTACAACTTAGCCCGGAGGAGCTTAACAAATTTGACATAACAACAAAGGCTAAAGATGATCTGATTAAAAAGGAAAATAGGATTTTAATCAAACAGGGTGAGCAACTATTATTTTCATTGAGTCTTTTTTGGGCTATTGTTTTGACGCTAATTGCAGGTTTAGTGATATTTATTTTTATTCTGACAGTGTTGTTGGCATTGCGGCCTAAGTATCGCAAAAGGTTTTTATTAAAGATGTTCAAATAATTTTTATTCATGAACAGGATAAGTCGGGTTTTAAAAGCATTTCCAAAGAATTTCTGGACTGCCAATACGATGGAATTGCTCGAACGATGGGCATGGTATGGTATGTTTATGTTATTTGCCCTCTATCTTACAGGATCGAAAGATAGCGGCGCATTGGGTTTTTCGCAAGAGCAAAAAGGATACTTAATGGGTCCGGTTGTAGCCATTTTGTATTTTCTGCCTGTTATTACAGGCGCATTGGCTGACCGTTACGGATATCGTAAAATACTCATCATAGCGTATATTATTTTGGCGTCAGGCTATTTTATGATGAGTTTTATAAAAAACTACACCTCACTCTATATTGTATTTATTTATGTGGCTGTTGGCGCTGCCCTTTTTAAGCCGGTAATATCAGCAACCATTGCTAAAACTACTAATAGCGAAACTTCATCTATAGGATTTGGGATTTTTTACATGATGGTGAATATTGGCGCATTTATCGGGCCGGTGGTGGCATCCAAGTTAAGAGGCATTGATTGGCAATATGTTTTCATTACATCATCCGTAGTTTCTCTCGTCAATTTATTTATTGTATTGTTCTTTTTTAAAGAGCCCTTAATCGAAAAATCAACTATTCCATTGTTTAAATCAATAATTACAATTTTTAAAAACATTGGAAGCGCTTTGAGCGATCTCAGGTTGCTACTCTTCTTGCTAATCATCACTGGCTTCTGGGCAATGTATAATCAGCTTTTTTATACTCTACCGGTTTTTATTGATCAATGGATGGATACATCGCTGTTGTATCAGGCTATTTTTCGTATTTCGCCGTCTTTCGCACGCGCTGTTGGCACTAATAGTGGCACAATTGCTCCTGAGATGCTAACCAATCTTGATGCGCTCTATATAATTATGTTTCAGATTTTTGTGTCAGCATTTGTTATGAGATACAAAGCGCTGAATGCTATGATATCAGGAATATTGGTGAATTCCATTGGGCTGGGGCTTACTTTTTATACCAATAATCCTTTTTTTCTGTTTGTTTCTATTTTGATTTTCGGCTTGGGTGAAATGGCCAGCTCGCCAAAGATCACTGAATATATTGGAAGAATTGCGCCAGAGGGTAAAGTGGCTTTGTATATGGGGGCATCATTTTTGCCTATGGCTGGCGGTAATTTTTTTGCAGGAATACTCTCCGGTAATGTATATGGAAATATGTCGGATAAGATCACTTTGCTGCAAAAGGAGATAGCTCTACGCGGGCTTGATGTTCCTGCAATTTCCGATACTTTCACTCAAAATGATCTCCTTACGCATTCAGCCGAATTGATGAACATGACTCAAAATCAACTAACAGAATACCTTTGGACAACCTATAGCCCTGGAAATATCTGGATGGTCTTTGCCGGAATCGGTATCGGAACATCTTTGCTGCTCTTCTTATACGATAAATTTTTACTTTCTACAAAAGGGAACAACAGTTAGTGGTATTTCAAAATCTGATTAACCCCTGATCAATAATTGTTACCAACTTAATCCGGTTTAATAGCTCTTTTTATATTTTTGCCAAAAATATAATGTTCTATTAATGAAACATACTTCTACTCAAACTCTTTATAAGCTCCAATCAATTGCTACCGGTAGAACTTTTGAGGACACTGGCTGGTTGCTTGAAGCGCCAGGAGAAAACGACCCCACATTGATCAGGGCGATTTATCAAAAACAACAACTCGATGCTGATAGCCATAATCCCGGGCTATACAAATTTGCTGATTGGCTACCTGTGAATCGTTTCTTGGTTGGTTCAGTAGCTCCATTCACCTATAAAAGTAAAGGATTGGCTGCATATTTAGGGCTTCATAATCTCTACATAACTTTTAGCGGATATTGGCCGGAAAAAGGCCATCTAATGCCGACATGTTCTTTTAAGGAGACTGAAGCCTATTCGGTATGTGCAAGACTTGAGCCGGATAACAAAAAAATACTTGTGGTGGCATCTGCCGGCAATACAGCACGAGCTTTTGCAAAAGTGTGTTCCGATAATAATATTCCTTTGCTTCTGTGCGTGCCTGAAGACTACATAGACTCCCTCTGGTTCAACCATCCGATAAAGGAAAATGTTAAGTTGATCTCATCACGTAGTTCGGGTGATTATTATGATGCTATTCATCTATCGTCTATTGTTGCCCGCTTAGATGGTTTTGTTGCTGAAGGAGGAGCTAAGAATGTAGCACGTCGCGATGGTATGGGTACTACAGTCCTATCGGCAGTTACTACTATTGGCGCTATTCCGGATTATTATTTTCAAGCTGTTGGAAGTGGTACCGGAGCCATTGCAGCATGGGAGGCTAATATACGTCTGATTGCCGACGGCCGTTTTGGAGATAATAAGATGAAGTTGATGGTTTCCCAAAATGAACCATTTACGCCAATTTATGATGCATGGAAGAGTAAATCCAGAAAGATACTCGACTTTGACGAAAACGAAGCGCGGCTTAAAGTAGAGATAATAGATGCTAAAGTGCTTTCTAACAGAAAGCCTCCATATTCCATAATAGGCGGCTTATATGACGCACTGCTGGATACCGATGGCGATGTGCTTAAAGCCGATAATCAAAGTGCAAGGGAGGCAGCCGCACTTTTTGAAAAGCACGAAGGAATTGATATTCACCCTGCAGCGGCAATTGCCACTGCTACTTTAATAGCCGAAGTAAAGGACAAAAAATTGGACAAAGAGGCTGTGATCATGTTAAACATTACCGGTGGCGGTGAAAAACGATTTAAAAATGAAAATGAATTATTCTATCTAAAACCTGAAATCATTTTTGATTTAAACCCTAATAAGAACTATGTAGAAGAAAAAGTGAAGAGACTTTTTTAATCGAAATGGTTAACAAAAACGGGTACGGGAATTTATTAATGATTCATGCTGTTTAGAGACTTATTCAATGTGAACACTTTAGTTTCAAGCCTTTTTAAGCTAAAAGATTGAAGGTAATCATCTATCCCCGATTTAGTATTTGATTATTATAATCTTTTGAACAAATCTCTGATGAAGATGTAAAATAGATAGAAGATATTTTGAATAACAGATAAAAAATAAGAAACTATTTAATTTATGCCAAGATTAATAACTTACTCAAGATCGGAGATATTAAAGCGGACTCAATGTAGAGTAGGGGAAGAGAAGTTTGGAGAGCGAATAAAACTTTATGAGTATAGCGACAATTGTATTCAACAACTTGAAAAACAGGATACCACGTTTGTTATTTTAGGAATTCCTGAAGATATTGGAGTACGAGCTAATTTGGGAAGACCTGGAACAGCCACTGCATGGGATAACTTTTTAGATAATTTTTTAAATATTCAAAACAATCGTTTTTGTAAAGGAGAATGGATTACCCTGCTTGGTGAGCTTGATTTTTCAGAAGAAATGGTACGTGCTGCACAACTAAATCCCAAAATAAAGGAACAACGAAAAGAGATGTTCGGTTTAGTCGAACAAATTGATGAAGAAGTAGTCTATTATGTTTCACAAATAATATCATCAGGAAAAATTCCAATCATCGTTGGAGGTGGTCATAATAACGCATATGGCAACATAAAAGGCTTTTCGCAAGCTAAAGGCACAAGTGTAAATGTGATAAATTTCGATGCTCATACCGATCTTCGTCCCATGAAAGGAAGACACAGTGGTAATGGTTTTTCTTACTCAATGAAAGAGGGTTTCTTGGAGAGCTATTTCATTTTTGGATTACACGAAAATTATATATCCAAAGGAGTGCTTAATGAAATCAGAAAGATAGCCGGGAGGGTGAAATACAATACCTATGAAGAGATTTGCGTCAGAGGAGAAAAGTCTTTTGAAGACGAATTGAAGATTGCTCAAAAACATATTGAGAATAAGCATTTTGGTTTAGAAATTGACTTGGATAGTATTCCGATGATTGCCAGTAGCGCTATCACCCCCAGTGGCTTCTCAGCAGAAGAAACAAGGCGGTTCTTGCATCATTTTGCTTCGTTGGAAAATGTGGGTTACCTCCATTTATGCGAAGGTGCGCCAGTATTGGGCTCAGATAAAAATCCAAATTTGATAGGCAAATTTATTTCATACTTGATAACCGATTTTATTAAAGCAAATATTAATACAAAAACAAAGATGGCCGTTAACTAGCAAACCATTAATAAGTATGTAGGCTTGCTCTCTGTGATCTCTAAATTATCTTAGCTATTGTTTTTACTAATTTTGCTGAAATATTATTCGATTTTTTACAGGAATGATTGTTCAACTTATCACCGAAAATATCATTAAGGCGATTTCGCTTTTATGGGGTCAAACTGTTGATTCTGACATAATTTCTATCCAAAAAACAAACAAAGAGTTTGAGGGAGATTTTACCGTAGTTGTTTTTCCATTGCTAAAAGTCTCTCATACATCACCCGAAGCTACTGCAAAGCAACTGGGAGAATTTCTTGTTAAACATGTTGGAGAAATAAGCCGTTTTAATGTCATCAAAGGATTTTTGAACTTAGTGATTGATGAAAGTTATTGGCTTGGCTTTTTTACTGATAATTATGATAATCATTTTTTTGGCTGTACAAAGAAAAAAAACTCTAAACCAA
>JAAYWF010000078.1 GCA_012516825.1 Lentimicrobium sp.
AAAATGGACTTCGACGTCATACATGCGCACGACTGGCTCACATACTCGGCCGGAATAACAGCAAAAAAGATGAGCGGCAAACCTCTTGTAGTACACATGCACGCTACGGAATTCGATCGCTCGGGCGTCAACATAAATCCTAACGTTTATGATATTGAACGACGTGGCATGGAAGAAGCCGATAGGGTTATTACTGTCAGCAACCTAACACGGGCAACAGTAATAGAGAAATACGGAATTAACCCCGATAAAGTATATACCGTTCATAATGCAGTAGAACCCACTGACAAAGAGGTTGAAGAAGTAAAACGTCACGTAAAAGAAAAAGTGGTAACCTTCCTTGGTAGGCTCACTTTTCAAAAAGGGCCGGAATATTTTATTGAAGCTGCAAGCATAATCCTCCAGCACGATCCTAATGTTAGATTTGTAATGGCCGGATCGGGTGATTTGATGAATAAAATGATACGGCGGGTAGCAAAGTTGAAAATAGGCACACGTTTCCATTTTACAGGATTTCTTAAAGGAGCTGATGTAGATAAGATGTTTTTACTTAGCGATGTCTTTGTTATGCCTTCGGTATCCGAACCTTTCGGAATAGTGCCACTGGAAGCTATGCGCTCCAATGTACCTGTAGTAATATCGAAACAATCGGGAGTAGCCGAGATTTTAAAACATGCCTTGAAAGTTGATTTCTGGGATGTACACGGCTTGGCGGATTCCATTTATGCTCTCTTGCATTATAAATCGTTAAGGGAAACGTTTCAAAAATATGGTAAAGATGAAGTTGATAGCCTCAAATGGGATAATGCAGCTTATAAAGTAACTCAAGTTTATCAAACATTGTTTAAATAATTACAAATCAATAGAATACAAACATAAATTTAAAATATGAAATCAGTCTGTTTTTATTTTCAGGTTCATCAACCCTTCAGATTAAAGACTTATCGTTTTTTTAACATGGGCCATGATCATTATTATTATAATGATTTTGAAAATAGCCACATAATGAGCCGCATTGCTCAAAAATCTTATTTGCCAATGAATGATCTGTTGTTAAAACTGATCAAAAAATACGGTAAAGATTTTAAAGTTACTTTTTCTATCACCGGACATGCATTAGATCAGTTTGAAGCTTATGCTCCCGAGGTGATTACCAGTTTTAAAAAGCTGGCTGATACGGGCAACGTAGAATTTCTTGCTGAAACTTATGCTCACTCTCTGGCGTCATTATGGTCGAAATCTGATTTTTATAAGCAGGTGGAGCGACATAGCGATAAGATTGAATCGCTATTTGGAATACGACCTCAAACTTTTCGTAATACTGAGCTTATCTATTCGGATGAAATTGGCGAAATGGTATATGAAATGGGCTATAATTTAATGCTTACCGAAGGAGCAAAGCATGTGCTAGGCTGGAAAAGTCCTAACTTCATGTATTGCAACGCACGAAATCCTAAATTGAAAGTTCTGCTGCGAAATTTTAATCTTAGTGATGATATTGCTTACAGGTTTTCGAACCAAGATTGGAACGAATGGCCGCTCACTGCGGAAAAGTTTGTAGAGTGGCTCTCCGCCCTTGATAAAAATGAAGATGTAGTCAACATTTTTCTTGACTATGAAACCTTTGGCGAACACCAATGGAGAGAAACCGGCATTTTTGATTTTATGGCCGCTCTGCCAGCCAAAATTTTAAGCACCAAACAGCTTAAATTTGCTACGCCTAAGGAGTTGGAGAAAGAGCTACAGCCAATATCAGCTATTCATGTCCCCTATCCCATCTCCTGGGCCGATGATGAACGAGATCTCACAGCATGGCAAGGCAACGAAATGCAGGAAGAGGCAATAAGCAAGCTCTACGAGTTGGAGCCTAAAATCAGATATTGTAATGATCAGGAATTGTTGAACGACTGGTGTAAACTGCAGAATAGCGACCATTTTTACTATATGTGCACCAAGTGGTTCTCCGACGGCGATGTGCATAAGTATTTCAACCCATATAATTCTCCCTACGAAGCTTTTATTAATTTCATGAATGTATTGTCGGACTTTGCAATAAGAGTGGATGAGGCATGTAAAATGACCGATGGGGAGAGAGTAATTGCAAAAGCAGAAGAGTTGGGGAAAGAGATCACACAGGTTACTCGTAAAGCGGTAAAAAACACAACGAAAAAGATTAAAAAAGCAATTGAAAAGACCAAAGAAGAGGCAGCAGAATTAGAGGAGATTAAAAATCTATCAAATGCAAAAGTAAAAGCGTTACTAAAGGAAATTGATGTTCAAAGTATATGGTATGCTCTGAAGGATGCTTCGGATGAGGTTACCGACAAAATACTACCAAACCTTTCAAAAAAAGCGAAAGTCGAATATGATTTGCTCTCTGAAAAAATAAAGAAAATCAGTAAAGCTGATATCATTGAAGCTCGCAAAAAACTAAAGGATCGAATATCTAACCTGCTATCATAAACAGTTTGAAAGATTAAAACATCTTTTGAGTTAAGCCCCAAATTAGCAGGGTTTACCTTAAAAATCAATGCTGTTGTCAACCTGTTAAGTTTTTCTCTACACTTAATTTTTAAACTGGTTAAGATACTATGTTTAAGAAGTTACAAATCAGACTAAATAATTTTTTCAAATTCTTGTATTTATATTTTATATTGCTGAAAATTATTTATTTACATCAAACATGTTTTTGATAAAAACATATCTTATTAGCATAAAAATTTCTATTCCGTTCATAATGAGTAAGCTCGGTATCCTTTGCAAAATTTACTATTAATTTCGAACAGAACGGAACAGATATTTGTTTTCTATACTTTTGGCGACTCAAAATTTCATTTTTTTATTTATTATTCTTTATGACTTTTGACAAATTATTAAAGCCCAATTATCTTTTCGAAATCAGTTGGGAAGTATGTAACATGATCGGCGGCATTTATACTGTTATTTCGACCAAAGCTCCCGCCATTAAAGAGAAGTTGGGCGACCAATATATTACCATCGGCCCTGATGTTTGGAAAGAGACACGTAAAAATCCAACTTTTACCGAAGATAAATCTCTATTTGCCGAATGGCGTGATAGCGCTGCTGCTAATGGCATTTATGTTCGGGTTGGTCGCTGGAATATTGAAAGTAGCCCTATTGCTATCCTCGTTGATTTTACAAATCTGTTTCCTGAAAAGAATAACATTTTCGCTAAACTATGGGAGCGCTATCAGCTCGATTCCATTAATGGCCAGTGGGATTATATAGAACCGGCTATGTTTGGACATGCCGTGGGGAAAGTAATTGAAAGTTTTTATAACTATTACCTTTCTTACTCTTACAACGTCGTTGCCCATTTTCATGAATGGATGACCGGCACTGGAGTTTTATATCTGAACGAATTCTTACCTCAGGTTGCAACTGCATTTACTACTCATGCCACTACTATTGGTCGCTCTATTAGCTCCAACGGCCTGCCATTATACGGAAAAATAAATGAGTACAACGGCGATGAAATGGCTAAAAAATTAGGGATTGTCGCCAGATACTCGCTTGAAAAGAAGAGCGTAGCTACCGCTGATGCATTTTCTACCGTTAGTTACATCACAGCTAATGAAGCCGAAAAACTTCTTGGAAAAAAAGTAGATGTTGTTACACCTAACGCCTTTTCAACATCACTCTTCCAAAATGAAGAGACATACAGTAAAAAAAGAAACATTGCCAGAGCGAAAATGATACAAGTTCTGGAGGCTCTTTTTAATGAAAAGATTGATACAGATGCCTTTTTGACAATTACCAGCGGCAGATATGAATTTCGCAATAAAGGCATTAATATTTTTATTGATGCAATCGAGAAATTATCAACAGCAAATCCTGATAAACAGGTTGTTGCTATTTTAAAAATTCCGGCCAATCACTCCGGTCCACGAAATGACCTTTTGCAGCGTATTGCAAGCCCTGATTTCGGTAATCCACTGTCAGGAGAATATTTGACGCATGGCCTTCATAATGCTTCTGATGATGCTATTTTAAACAAAATTGCAAGGACAGGGTTAAAAAATACTCCCGGATCAAAAGTGAAAATAGTTTTTGTACCTGCTTACCTCAATGGTGATGATGGTATTTTTGATATACCCTATTATGATTTATTACCCGGTTTCGACCTGACAGTATTCCCTTCATATTACGAGCCTTGGGGATACACTCCGTTGGAAAGCATTGCCCACAGAGTGCCTACAGTAACAACAAATCAAGCTGGATTTGGTAGGTGGGTTCTCGATAATTTCCCGGAAAATCATTCGGCGGTAGCTGTGCTCAACAGACCCGACGATGACATTAATACTTTGGATGCTGAAATTTCCGATATCATTCTGAAGACCATCAGTTTATCAGATGATGAGTTAACGGCATTAAGAAAAAACGCTTACGAAATTGCAACTAAAGCCAACTGGAAAGAGTTTGTCAATTACTATTACAAGTTATACGATATTGCGCTTGAAAAGGTTGATGAGAGAGTAGAAACTTTCCCTGCACTTCAGATAGTAAAAAGAAAAGTAAAACTTACTGAAAAAACCGTGATTGATACTCCGGTTTGGAAAAAAATTGTAATTGAACCTAAGATACCTGAAAAGCTTAAAGGGCTTCAGAAAATTTCGAGAAATCTATGGTGGTCATGGAATTTTAAGGCAACTGATATGTTCGAAAACATACATCCTGAAAAATGGGAAGAAGCCGGACAAAACCCTATTACTTTACTTGATTCACTCAATATTGACGAGTGGAAAGCATTGGAAAACGATAAGGACTTTTACGAAAAATATTTAGAGTCGTACAATAAATTTGAAGCCTATCTATCCGAAAGTGTTGATAAATCAATAGATGCAGTTGCCTATTTCAGTATGGAATATGGTTTACATCACACGTTAAAGTTATATTCCGGTGGATTGGGCGTATTAGCTGGTGATTACTTAAAAGAGGCCAGTGATTCAAATAAGAACTTGGTTGCAATTGGAATTTTATATAAATATGGCTATTTCCAGCAAAGCATTTCCACTTTCGGCGATCAAATAGCTGAATATCAGCCTCAGAAATTCTCCCAGCTTCCAATCGAAAGAGTTTACGGTGATGACGGCAAACAACTTCATGTAGAAATAGCATTACCCGGTCGTACACTGCAGATACGAATTTGGCGCTGTGATGTCGGAAGAATACCTTTATATTTGCTTGATACTGACTTTAATGAAAATGTAGAAGCTGACCGTAGGATTACTCATCAGCTTTACGGTGGAGATCTGGAAAATCGTCTTAAACAGGAGCTTGTACTTGGTATTGGTGGAATCAGAGCGTTGGAAGTTCTTCAAATACACCCGGCAATTTATCATAGTAATGAGGGACATTCAGCATTTATAGGCCTGGAGAGATTACGTTATCTGATACAAACCGACAAATTGACTTATCATCAAGCGCTCGAAATTGTACGCAGTTCAACCCTATTTACCACTCATACACCTGTTCCGGCAGGACATGATGTCTTCGACGAAGACCTTTTGCGAACCTATTTGCCACACTATCCGGAAAGATTAGGGCTGACATGGGATGAATTTATGAACCTTGGGAAGTTTGCTGAAAATGATATAAATAATAAATTCTCCATGAGCGCTCTCGCTGCAAAGCTTTCGCAAGAAATAAACGGTGTTAGCCGGATACATGGAAGGGTTTCGCAAGAGATGTTTCAAAAACTTTATGATGGTTATTACCCATCTGAAATCCATGTGGGATATGTAACAAATGGTGTACACTTGCCAACATGGGCATCAAAACCTTGGAAGCAGCTTTATAAAAAGATTTTTGAAGAAGATTATAAACAAAAACAGCTCGACTTTGATATGTGGCAAAAGGTACATAGTGTTGAGGATAGCATTGTGTGGGAATCACGAAAGCAGCTAAAGTTAGAATTGATTGTGTATTTGAAGCAACGCCTGCGCGATGAGATGACTAAAAGACAGGAAAACCCAAAATTAATTTTACAAACCATTGATTCACTTAATCCAAATGCATTGACAGTAGGCTTTGCACGCCGATTTGCAACATACAAACGCGCCAAACTACTCTTTTCCAACATCGAACGTTTGGAAAAACTTGTTACCATCAGCGAAAGGCCTATTCAGTTTATTTATGCAGGTAAAGCACATCCAAACGATAAAGAGGGACAGGATCTAATTAAAAAGATCATCGAGATTTCGAAAACAAAACCATTTATTGGTAAAATAATTTTCGTGGAAAATTATGATATGAACCTAGCGCATAAGCTTATTTCTGGTGTTGACATCTGGCTTAACACCCCCACCCGTCCACAGGAAGCCTCCGGAACCAGCGGCGAAAAAGCTGTTATGAATGGAGTAGTAAACTTTTCCGTTCTTGATGGTTGGTGGGCTGAAGGATACAGGGAAAATGCCGGATTCGCCATACAGGAAGCAAAAACGTATGCCAATCAACAGTTTCAGGATGAGCTGGATGCAGAGATAATATATAACCTCTTCGAAGATACAATAATGCCGCTGTTTTACGACTTAAATAATGATAAAATACCTATAGCTTGGATAAAATATATAAAGAATACGGTATCCGACATAGCGCCTCATTTTACCATGAAAAGGATGATAGAGGACTATTACAGCAAATACTACTATAAGCTTATTGAAAGAACAAAACGAATTGAAAAGAATAATTATCAACTTGCTATTGATTATGCTGAATGGAAACGGACAATCAGATCGAAATGGGGTGAGCTAAAATTAGAGAAACTGATGGTTTCTGATTCCGATAGTCCAATTTATCTTGAAGACAACTTTTCGGCAGAGGTAACACTCTTCACAAATGGAATACCAGCGCAAAACATAGGAGTTGAAATCATCTTTTCGATTAAAAACAATAAAGGTGCAAGAAAGATACTGCTAACCCGTGAAATGTCGTTGCTGGAAGTAATCAATGGTAAAGCTCTTTATTCTGTGGATGTACCAATTGTTAATGCCGGCACTTTCAATTATGGTTTCAGAGTATTTCCAAAACATGAACTAATGCCACATCGGCAAGATTTTCCCCTTGTAAAATGGATTTAATACATTTGTCAGCAACTTAAAATTAAAAGTAGCCATGACCGACCTAAATAAAATTTATACTATTTCAGGAAAACCTGGTCTTCACAAAAATGTAGCCGTATCAAAAACGGGTTTAATAGTCGAATCGCTTATTGATGGTAAACGTTTTAATGTGTTTGCCCATGAAAAGATGAGCGCTCTTGGCGAAATAAGTATCTTTAAAGTGGGAGGCGATATCCTATTAATAGAGGTTTTAAAAAAGATCAAAGAAAAATATGAATCAAAGCCTGTAGCGAACGCTGA
>JAAYWF010000079.1 GCA_012516825.1 Lentimicrobium sp.
AAGCATTTCCATTTAGTAGCCTTTCATTTTAAAATATTGGCTTATTGTGAGTTTGTAACAAAGGAAATGTTGATTAAATGCAGAAGCCTATTAAATATATTACCAAATCAATTAACTATTTTTGCAGATAAATTTATCAAAAATCCAGTATTCAAATTATTAAAATAAAGGAGTTATTATGAACAAACATCTTAGCGGTTTAAAACCAAATGCAGTATGGAAAAATTTTGAAAAGCTCACACAAATTCCTCGTCCTTCAAAAAAGGAAGGACGTATCATTCAATTTATGAGGGAATATGGTGAGAGATTAGGGCTTAAAACTTTTGTTGATGAAGTAGGTAACGTCATCATCAGTAAACCTGCCACTCCAGGCATGGAGGATCGCAAAGGCGTTATCCTTCAAGGTCATCTCGATATGGTGCCACAGGCTAATAGTGACAAGGAGTTCAATTTCGAGACTGATCCTATCGAAGCATATATTGATGGTAAATGGGTAACTGCCAACGACACCACCCTTGGCGCTGACAACGGCATTGGTGTGGCCGCAGCTATGGCAGTTCTCGAGGCTACTAATTTGGTGCATGGCCCCGTTGAAGCGCTTTTTACAATAGATGAAGAGACCGGAATGACAGGCGCTTTTGGGTTGAAACCGGGTATTTTGAAAGGTGATATCCTGCTTAACCTCGATTCGGAAGATGATAGCGAATTAAATATCGGCTGTGCCGGAGGAGTAGATGCTACAGTTACTTACCAGTATGAAGAAGTAACAGCGCTTGCTGAAAACGTTGGTTTTAAAGTTATGCTCTCCGGGATGAAAGGTGGACACTCAGGTATTGACATTTCGCTTTACAGGGCAAATGCCAACAAACTACTTTTTAGGTTTCTGAAAAAAGCCTCCTCAGAATATGAAGTCCGCATTGCCGAAGTGGAAGCCGGCAGCCTACGTAACGCAATCCCACGCGAGGCATGGGCGCTACTTTCTGTTAGCAAAGCCAAGCTCGAAGGCATTAAAGGATGGTTAGACGAGTTCACCAAAACGGTGAAAAACGAATACAAAACTGCCGATCCCGATTTAAAAGTTGCTTTCGAAATAGTGGATAATCCTCCAAAGGTTATGGATGATAAGTCGCAGACTGACTTTATTAACGCTATTTATGCCTGTCCCAACGGTGTTGTACGTATGAGCAACGACATGGAGAATTTGGTTGAGACCTCCACCAACATGGCCATTGTTACCATTAAGGATGGTGAAGCAATTGTAAAAAATTTACTTAGAAGCTCGGTTGATTCTGCAAAACATGACTTGGGCGAGGTTGTTAAAAGTGTATTTGAAATGATTGGCGCAAAGGTAGAACTCGATGGTGATTATCCAGGATGGCAGCCTAACCCCAATTCGCCTATCCTGAAGGAGATGCAAGAGATTTACAATAAAAAATTTGGCAAAATCCCCAAGATAAAAGCTGTTCATGCTGGCTTGGAGTGTGGGCTTTTAGGGGGAGTATATCCTCATTTGGACATGATCTCATTTGGCCCAACCATCAAGTATCCACACTCTCCGGATGAAAAAGTAAATATCGAGTCGGTAAATAAGTTTTGGGAATTCCTTGTAGAGACACTTAAACACATCCCAAAAAAGTAGATAATCGAAAGGGATAAATCGGGATTAAACCTTTGGTAAATTGTCCAAATATTATTTCTGGATATTCCGGTTTGATGTGTGTCATTGATTTCGGTTTAAATTGTGCCACCCTCAAAGATCAGTTTATATTATCTCGAAAAAAACGAGATAAGTTATGGCAAACAAACTTGATCCTATGGATTTAAAACAAATTCTAACACTGCAAAAAGAGGGGCTGAGTAGCCGCAGAACAGTGTTAACACTTGGTATTTTACGCAATACCGTCAATTCTTATGCTGCAGAATTTTGGCGGAAATGTGCTATGGAGAGGGGTTCGATGAAATTAGAACACGAGCCCGGATATGTGATGTTTGTTGCCTTTGCCGGTAAGAAGCTTGAGTTTAAAGACAGACATACCGGATTAGATATTCAAGATCTGAACCGGTTAGTTTTTTTACCGGACAACAATGAAAAAAATTATTGATACTTTTATCACCTGATTTAAAGGGATCGGTCAACGGGTTCTCCGATTTTCTTTAGATCATCAAAATGAGTTATCAGAACCCACTAAAAAAAGTATTAACAACTTAAAAATGGATCAGTACAACATTAATCAAATGCTTGAAGAGCTTGGTATTCGGCCAATTAATAATGGCCTTCATACGGGTGTCAAATGGATTGAAACAAATGGTGAACTTATTGAATCTTATTCGCCCACTGATGGCAAGTTGATTGCTAAGGTTAAACAAGCGACATGGGATGATTATGAAGCTCTTGTATCGCGTGCGCAGGAGGCTTTTCTTTATTGGCGATTGGTTCCGGCGCCTAAGCGCGGTGAGATCGTCAGACAGATTGGTCAAGAATTAAGGAAATACAAGGAGCCTTTGGGTAAACTTGTCTCCTACGAGATGGGGAAAGTGTATCAAGAAGGCCTCGGCGAGGTACAAGAGATGATTGACATTGCTGATTTTGCAGTAGGTCAGTCGCGGCAGTTGTATGGATTTACCATGCACTCCGAACGTGAAATGCACCGAATGTACGAACAGTATCATCCTCTTGGGATTGTAGGTGTTATTTCAGCTTTTAACTTCCCGGTAGCCGTATGGTCGTGGAATGCGATGATAGCCTTAATAGCAGGCGACGTAGTTATTTGGAAACCTTCGTCGAAAACGATGCTTTGTGCTATAGCAACACATAATATCATACAGAAAGTTTTACATGATAATAATTTACCCGATGGGATCCTGAACCTGGTTGCCTCCAGTTCTAAATACGTAGGGGATGATTTTTTGGCAGATCGGCGAATACCATTGATCTCAATTACAGGTTCGACAAGGGTAGGTCGTAAGGTAAATCAGATTGTTGGGGCTCGGTTAGGTAAAACAATTTTGGAGCTTGGCGGAAATAATGCAATCATTATTTCGCAAAACGGCAACCTTGATATGGCGTTGATAGCCAGTATGTTTGGCGCAACTGCTACAGCCGGTCAACGTTGTACATCAACACGCAGACTCATTATTCATGAAGATGTTTACGATGTTTTTAAGGAGAAATTGATAAGAGCTTATAAACAGTTGCATATTGGCCATTCTTTGGATAGCAAAACACATGTTGGCCCGCTTATAGACATTAGTGCAGTAAAGGCATTTCAACATGCACAGCAAGAAGTGATAAAATCGGGTGGTAAAATCATTTATGGAGGCGAGGTTATGACCGGTAAAGGTTTTGAATCTGGCTGTTATGTGCGTCCTGCCATTGCTGAGGTGGAAAACCACTGGGATATTGTTCAGGAAGAGACATTTGCACCAATACTTTATTTGATTAAATACAAAACCATTGATGAAGCCATAAAACTTCATAATAGCGTTCCACAGGGTCTCTCATCGGCTATTTTCAGTACCAATATTCACGAAACGGAATTGTTCCTTTCACATGCTGGTTCTGATTGCGGTATTGCTAATGTGAACATCGCCACTAACGGAGCTGAAATTGGCGGAGCATTTGGCGGTGAAAAAGATACCGGCGGCGGACGTGAATCCGGATCAGATGCATGGAAAGCATACATGCGCCGCCAAACCAATACCATAAACTTTGGTAAAGAACTACCTTTGGCACAGGGGATTAAGTTTACTTTATTTGATTAATCCTATTTTTAGGATAAAGTAATTTTTTCCAAAAAAACAACCTCATCAGTTAGAATAATGCTGGTGAGGTTGTTTTTTTATTCTCAGAAAATGCACTTTTACAATAGACCCGATGGGGGTATATCTATTGTTCAGTTTTTATCTTCAATTCAGCAGCTTGTATAATGTCAACAAGGTTTAATACAGGATCCTTCTTCCCAATGTATGCGATGATATTGCAGTTTTCGGCTACCCAATTCGGATTTATCGGAAATGTATATTGTTTTGCAAATTTCAATCCGGCTGTGATATTTCCGCTGGAGTTTATTGGATCGCCGTAAGCTGAGTTTATTGGCCCCCGTAGAACATTATGATGTATGAAATTGTAAAGTGTATCGGGGCCAATTGTAGGATCGTTATTAAGATGAGCTGTAACAATACCATCCTCAACAATATAAACCACAAGGTTGTACTGTCCTTCGAGGTCGGAAATAAAATCAGCTTCTACATCTACTATTACTGAATTATGTTTTGGATAATATGTGTTCTTTAATTTCAGGTTGACAACATTTGGAATTTGCATCTGTTGATCAACCACTGATTGCCAATTTGTTGTAAATATCTGCCTAAGCCCGTTAAAGAGTACCCGATCAATTTGTCCCATAGGGGTTGCAAAAATCCCAAAATCGAAATAAAGTTTTTCACTTAGCGGGCAGCGAAGGTCAGTTCCAAATACAGTACCTGGGACAGGCTCTGCAAAAATACCGGCATGTACAGTATAAGATACAAGTCGCGGATAATAAAAATCACTTATTTCATGTAACAACTTAGATGCTTTTGGACAGTTTACACAACGCTGGCCAGTAAAATCCTCTAATAAAACCTGTTTGAGATCAACAATTATCGAATCAACAAAATAGAGTGTGTCATCAGGATTAACAGGAAAATCTTTCTGATCAACAATCTTGAGGGGTTGATCAATTTTCTCGCAGGCTGTCCAGAGTATGAAAGTGATGAGAATAAAAAAGAGTGTGGAGATTATTTTTGGTTTCATATTCTATATTCAATTTTAATTAAAATGTACTTGTAATAGTTAGGGTCAAGCCTGTAGAAGCGGGTACATATCTACACACGCCGCCAACACAAAGCAGCCCCTCTCGTTGAAGCCCGTAACGCAAAGCAAAACGGGTAGTATTTTGCGTATATCCCATAGCAACATTATAGTAATGAATCTTCAAGTCATCCGAAGGGTTACCATAATTGTATTCGTCAGAAATAGCAAAAAACCAGGTTGGTGAGATATTATATTCGAGTAACATTGATAACCAATCGCCTTTATCTTCTTTAGTCCACAGTCCTTGGGTTTCAAGCCTAAACGACTTACTCGGTGTGAACCTATAGGTAAGATCAACAACAGCTATGTTTGCTTTTACCATGTTGTTCTCGTTGTATATGCCCTCTTCGATTACATTTTTATTGTATGACTGGTTGAAATAACCAAAGGTGCCTTTCCATTTATTTGAGAACTTTTTGTCAATAAGGAAATTCACGTCTGTATAATATTTAAGGTCTCCTATTGAGAGGAAGTTGGTTTTGTACCCTTGCGTTCCAACCCATGAGTTGGTAATTGGCGATATGGCTACTGTATCTTTTTTGATAGATTTGGCCAGTGAATAATTCAACGTAAGCGATGTTCCATATTTACCACCAAGGGCAGTGCCTTTTCTGATTTTATAATCTATCTGTCCTTGAAATCCAAACTCTCCGTTAGGCTGTGTGGCGTATGGATAAAGCGCTGCCAGACTATATTGATGCTCTTTGCTGATGGCCGGAAGGTAGTTTATATCGAGCATTGGGGGGGTACCTGTTTCTGTGATTTTTGATTTAAAGCTCATGTTGTCAATCCATTTTGTGGAAAGAAAAACTCCAAGGCCTTTAGTGGAATAAGCAAGCGATGAGTATAACGCTGTTCCTTTTTTATAAATCTGGCCGTTGGTGGCGTTGGGATCATTACTCTTTTCGGCATATTCCGAATAAAAATTCAAACCACCATTGGAAATGTTTACCCTTGCTGCCCACGATCCAACATTGTTAGGGAGTTTTAGCTCGTAAACCGTTTGTTTGTTCCATTCTACCGAATCAATAAAATATTTTGAATCAACTACATAAGTAACCTTTGGCACCTTTTCATATTTGCTTACAAAACTACCACCTATGTCAATTCTTGTTTGACAGTCGGCCATTTTTTCAAATATTTCATTTAAGTCAAAGTCAGCATCAAATCCTTTGACAATTCCTCTGTTACCTATCTCATAAGGTTCCCAAAAATAGCGTTGAATGCCAATTAATCCTTTAAGTGTGATACCGTCAATTGGTGAAAAACTGGTATTAAAACCATAAAGGTTGTTATCGTAACCTAAAGCCCAGTTTTCCCAGCTACGCAATACCAGTCCACTGCCAAACTGTTCATAGAAATGACCCGCAGTCATCTCGAAGGATCCGGTTTTATATCTTGCAAACCAATATGGCACGCCTACGCCTTCGTAACGGGAATCAAATCCAAGCATTGGATTAAGATAGCTTTCCATCCGCATACCAGCCGAAAAATTTCCGTTAGTATAAAGCAAATTGGCAAACCCATTCATCCCTGTTTTACGATAATTAAGCGATGAATCAGTGATTCCAAGCGTTTCGTTTTCGGTATAATATTGTCCGTCAATTTGTATGTTCCCGGTTACTTTTGCCCCTTCAGTTATTCCTTGTGATAAGGCAACAAACGGACCCGTTATACACAGTAAGAAAATTGAAAAGTGTATTATTGATTTCAAAACTAATCTCTTAAAAGTTTAACTTTAGGATTTATTCAACCGGCTTGCCTGCAAGCACGTTTCTAATTACATCAATATATTTAGCCTCATCGCCATCTAAATAGCCGACATGTTGCCATACGACCTCTTTTTTGCCGTTGAGTACAAATACATGAGGGGGAATGTTAACATTCATCAATCTCTTGAAATCACCGTTGGTATCGAGCAGAACATCAAATTCCCAGCCTTTTCCGTTCACTGTAGGCATTACCCTTTTTGCCGATCTGGTGTCGTCAATGGAAATGGCATAAATTTTTACACCGGTTTCTTCTATCCATTCATCGTAAAGATCATTAATGGCATCATGTTCTTTCATACAAGGCTTGCACCAGGTTGCCCAAAAAGTTAATAAAATAGGCTTTCCATCATTTTGAAGATTTTTTGTATTAAAGGGCTTTCCATCCATAGTCTGAAGGTTGGCTTCAGGAAGTTTAAAAAGAGCCTTCGATCCACCTTGAGCCCACAAAGTGGTAAATGGAACAACAACTAAAACCAAAAGAATTATTTTTTTCATATTGAAAGAATTAAAAAATAAAACAATTTTTGCAAAACTATAATTTTCAAAAAAGATAATTCATATAATAAATGTTTCCAAAATCTTACAATCACTAAAAGGCTTAATCAGTATATCTTTTATCTCATTCGGGATTAGCACACATTCGCCTATGTTAATATTCACTTTACCATCAGGATAAATCATTTCTGAGCTTCCTTGTACGCAAGTACAAATAACAAACGAATCGAGCATAGTGTAATCTCGTTTTATTGGCTGATTAATGTGTATTATGTTGGTTGTAAAAAAGGGTTGACTAACGAGTTCGACACTTTTATTCAGCACCTCATAGTATTGGGTTTTATAGTTTTTATAAACATTAAAATCAATAGCTTCAATAGCTTCCTTAGTATGTAGCTCCCGCTTTTTGCCTTCACCATCTACCCGATCCCAATCATACAAACGATAGGTAACGTCGGAGGTTTGCTGAATCTCAGCAAGCAAAATTCCAGGGCCTAAAGCATGAATTCTACCGGCAGGGATAAAAAAAACATTGCCTACCATCACTTTTTCAGTATTAAGAAACTGTTTTAGAGTGTTTGATTCAAGATGGTGTAAGTAGGTTTGTTGGTCAATTTTTTCTTTAAAACCACTTATTAACTCAGCTTCCGGATCGGCGCTAAGAATATACCACATTTCCGTTTTACCATTTCCAAGACCCCGTTTGGCAGCCAATTTATCATCGGGATGTACTTGAATACTCAAATAGTCGTTGGAATCAATGAGCTTGACAAGTATAGGAAACTCATTTTTATGCTTTTCAAATATCTTTTCACCAACTAAATCATCCATATAGACCTCTACAAGCTCATTTATTCCATTACCTTTTAGAAATCCATTTGTAACAACTGTTTCATTGTACTTAACACCCGATAAAATCCAAGCTTCGCCGCAATTGGACAAGTTCCCGAAATCTATTCCAAGCATATCTTTTATCCTTGTGCCACCCCATATTTTTTCTTTAAAAAGCGGTTTAAATTTTAAAGGATAAAGTTTGTTCATTTTAAAGCTTTGGATTTTTGTGGAAGATACAAACAACGTGCTAAAACAAATTGTTGCATTTTGCAACTGATAGCTCCATCTTCCTAAATTTAAATTACAGTTACATCAATTTGCAAAGAAAATAAAAAAGAAGATTCAGCTCTTCTGTAATACTATTAGATCTGTTGAAAATGTGGATAGTTTTGGTTTTTGTAAAAATACTGCAGTATTTTTTAGGATCTTATGTTGAGCAAATATCTTTATTTGCACAATGCCGATCATGATTGAACTAACCTGTTTTTAATAGGGGGAAACAATAGCTTTTCATAGCTATTTAGAAAAAAACAATTCTAAATGATTAGTTTTTCATATCACGCTTTTCCGAATATTTTACCTAACAATGATTTTTTAGAAGTTTCGTCATCGTCGGAATAATATCCGTAACCATATCCGTAACCATATCCGTAACCATATCCGTAGCCGTAACCGTAGCCATACCCGTAACCATATCCATACGATCCCTTACCAAGTTTTACATCGTTGATCAGGATGTACATGTTTGGTAACTTTCTAAGCTCAATATCTTTTATAATGGACTCGAAAACCTTTTTATTAGTATAGTTCTGGCGTACCAAGAAAAGATTGGCATCAGTATATTTCATAAGCAGAAAAGCGTCAGTAACAAGGCCAACGGGTGGGGTATCAATGATAATGTAGTCGTACATCTCTTGAATTCTTTCAAACAGCTCATCAGTTTTGTCTGAAGAGATCAGTTCAGCAGGATTTGGTGGCACTGGCCCGGCCATTATAATATCGAGATTTTTTACCGGCGAAACCTGTATAATATCTTCAAGTGGGCTTTTGTTGATCAGATAAGAGCTGATTCCTTCCGTATTGGTTAATCCAAAATCTTGATAAATCTTTGGCTTTCTGAGGTCGAATCCGAGTAGTAAAGTCTTTTTTTCGTACATAGCAAAGATTGCTGCCAAGTTCATAGCTGCAAAGGTTTTTCCCGCTCCTACCATATCAGATGTTACTAATACGGTTTGTTTACTTTTACCTTTAGTAAGGTATTGAATGTTTGTCCTGACGGATCGGAACGACTCTGATATTGATGATTTTGGCGATTCTGGTACTACAAGCTGCGTCTCCTTGTTATTGTGGATAAGATGTCCAATAATTGGGATATTGGTTATTTTTTCCACATCCTGGCGTTCAATAATCTTATCGTTCATATAATCTTTCCCAATAATGTAAATTATTGGTATAGCGATTCCAAGAATTAATGCAATGAGGTAGTTAAGACCTTTTTTTGGAAATACTTGGTCTCCGCCTCGTGCTACATCAATAATCTCATTATCGGGTAAAGTCGAGGCTTTTGCAATTTGTGCTTCCGAGCGTTTTTGCAGCAGGAAGGTGTAAATGGCATCGTTTAATTTAAATGTCCTTTCAATACCGAATAGTTGTCTTTGTGTTTGAGGCAGGCGGCCTATTTCCAATTCAAGGCGGCCTATCCTTTCATCAATATCTTTTATTGATATCGAAGATGTATTGATTATGTTTTGAATGTTTTCGGAGATGGTGTTCTTTGTTGTTGCAATACGTTGGTCTATTGCTACCACATAAGGGTTACGTTCGGATGAGTTTAATAGCAATTGGGCGCGTTCGGTATAAAGCTTTGCCAATTCCGTGATAAGTTGTGTCAGAAGCGGATCATCTATTCCCATTGATGAGGGTACCACAATATCGTCAATGCTCTCTTTATGTTTAATCAGATAGTCTTGAAGATTTTTATAATATTTGGATTTTACAATGAGCTGTGCCTTTTGATCTTCAAGCTGCCTCATTATTGTAAACACCTGATTAGCTTTAAAATCCAGATCCATAACCTCATTCGAAGCACGGAAATCTTGTAAACGGGTTTCAGCAAAAGTTAATGAATCAGATATGTCAACCAATTCTGAATCAATAAAACGTATGGTATTATCTGCAATCTGGTTTTTCTTTTCAATACCTCTATACAAATATTGATAAGTTAACTCATTAAGGTAGTCCTTCATTTTACATTTATTACTACCGCGGATAGAAATTTCGACAATAGAGGCATCACGTTTTATAGGTTCTACCTTAATGCCTTGGAATTGTGAGATCAACGATTGATAGTCATTAAAGATAAAAATCAAGTTTTTATTTAAATAATCACCAGAAAATTCTTCTGTAAGGTAAATACGAAATTTCCCAAACTCGCCTTCCACCTGGTCTCCAAAATTAAAATCACGTGTAAAGTTAATGCCGGTAATATTTCCTTTCTCCTCTCTTTCGCTAAAATGATACAGTATTCCTTCCTCTACCTGCAATTCCAACCGATATTGTGTATTTGAAAGTATTAAAACAGTAAACTTTACATTTTGAAGCTGAGGAGTATTAGTATCCATCTCCACTATAAAAGGAGTCTTGTCATAAAGCTCTGTTGTTATGAAATTTTCCTCAAGTTGATAGGTGATTTCAAAATTTAAATTATTTATAGTCCGCTCTGCTAAAGAATAAGATGACAATATCCCAATTTCATTTTGCAAATTTTGCATGTCATAAATCCCAATGCCAATCAGGTCTTTGCTTGAACGGTCATCTTTAACTAAAACAGTGGTTTTGACCTCATAAACAGGCTTTGTGTATTTGTTGAAGAGAAATGCTATTACCAATGCAACAAATATGGTAAGCGCAAAAAAGTACCAATATCTGAAAAACTTAATAAAGAGCATTTTCAGGTCAACTGACTCTTCTTGCTTCAGGTTGTGTATATTAGGGGTTGTTTCCACTTAATACAATGTTAATTTGTTTTGAAAAAATTGATAAGTAAAAGGGTTGTGGAGATGGTTGTAAAAATAAGAGAATAAGGGAATTCTCTAAATGCAAAATTTTTACCTTTAACCGGTTGAGCATAAATGATATCGTTAGGCATAATAGTATAATATTCAGATTCTAATATTCCGATATCATTTAAATCAAGATGAACAACCTTACTTCCAGATTCGGTTTGTCTTACCAAATAAATCTTGTTTCGTTTGGCAAATGTTGTCAGATCGCCAGCTTGTGCTATTGCGTCAAAAATATTGAACTTGCTCTCGTAAACGCTATACTCGCCAGGGCGATTGAATTCGCCAAGCATAGTAACCTTGAAAATGGCCAATCGTACGATAACTGTAGTGCCTTTTAAATAATCATCCACTATAGATTGTAAAAGCTCCTGAGCCTGTTCAAGCGTATGATCTTTCAAAAACACTTTACCGACAAATGGAAAATCAATGTAACCAGAGTCAGAAACCCGATAACTGTTCAGGTAAATACCTACATCATTGTAATAGTTGGACGACCTTGATTCTTGATCTAAGGAAAAAATATTTTCAGTAGTAGAAAGTGCGTTATTTACTCTGATGTAAAGATTGTCGCCAGGCTGTATCTTAAAATCCTCTGATTTTTTATGTTCAAAAGTTGTTTGAACAGCATCTCCTTTTTTTACTTCGCTTTGTAAGTATTTAATTTTTTTCATCGGTACAC
The DNA here is from genome assembly GCA_012516825.1 of Lentimicrobium sp. GTDB lineage: Bacteria > Bacteroidota > Bacteroidia > Bacteroidales > 4484-276 > RZYY01. The sequence goes on from JAAYWF010000079.1 coordinate 11,701, forward strand.
AAGAAGTAGAAAATAGGATTATCAAAACAACTAATATTGACAAATAAAAAAATTTGCTTCGATAAAATTTCATTTCTAAAAATTTATGTAGTGATTTAATTATTATTCAGGTTAAAATTTGGCTGGCAAAAATAGAAATTTTATTCGACCATCAAATTTAATTATTCTTTTGGATATTTCAAATTCACGGTTATCCTAATACCACTAACTTTTAGCTTTTTTTATGCACCTGCTTATTTGTTTATACAAAAAAGTACTCTTTTTATAGTTTTTATACTTTTGCGGCCGATTCTCTCCGTAGCTCAGGTGGCAGAGCAGATGACTCTTAATCATCGGGTCGAAGGTTCGAGTCCTTCCGGGGAGACTCAACCTAAAGCCCTATAACTTGTTGGTTACAGGGCTTTTGTTTCGTTATTTTGTTTTTGCTGAAAAGAATCCCGTTTATGTGTTGAGAATTGAATAGGTTATTAACTTTGTCAGCCGATAAGAACATTGATATTTTAAGGTGAGAATTTATAAAGATATTGCTGATATTGGCAAAATAAAAAATGCAGTTGTTACCGTCGGTACTTTCGATGGCGTTCATATTGGCCATCAATTAGTAATTGCAAAATTAGTTGAAGCGGCCAAAAGAATTGAAGGGGAAAGCGTTCTAATCACTTTCGAACCACACCCCCGAATAGTAGTTCAACCAGGATATGATCTCAGACTGATCCTTTCGATGGATGAACGAGTGCAAATCTTTAGTCAATTAGGTGTTGATCATCTTTTTATTATCCATTTTACAAAAGAGTTTGCACAATTTAGCTCTGAATATTTTCTTGAAAAGTATATTTATGAGGTATTTAAGCCGGTAAAACTAATTATAGGATACGATCATCAGTTCGGAAAAGAGCGTAGAGGCGACATTCATTTTTTAGGTCAAATGGCCGCAAAATTAGGTTTTGCCGTTGAGCAAATTGAAGCTGAAGATCTTGCCGGATTTGCTATCAGTAGTACCCGAATACGAGATGCTATTAAAAAAGGTGATATGCAATTGGTGTCTAACCTTTTAGGATATTATTATTCAATCAGCGGCGTTGTGGTAAAAGGAAATAGACTTGGACGAACATTAGGATTCCCTACAGCAAATATTCATCTTGATGACCCGGAGAAATTAATACCCTATTATGGAGTATATGCCACCCTTGTTGATTATAAAGGAACCATTTATAAAGGAATGAGTAATATTGGTATCCGACCGACATTAAATCAACATAATCTTAGTATCGAAGTAAATATTTTCGATTTTAATAAAGAGATATATGGAGAAAATCTGAGACTCTACCTGGTAGAACACACCCGCGATGAAAAACGATTCAGAGATTTAGATCTCTTACGTAGAAGACTTGTTATTGATCAAGTGAAAATTAAAAAAATACTTGAATCTGTTAATGTTGACCAAAAACTTTTGTTCACTACTAAAAAATGAGAATACAATTGTAACAAACTGAAACCATGAGTTATGTTCCAGGTCAAAAAGTTAACGTTCGAAAAACAAATCTAAATTTCCGTTATGCAAAGAATACTATTTTTGTCTCTAACAGTTACAATTATTAATAGTTACTCACTGATACAAATAGACTTTTAAAAGCCACAATAAATTGAATTTTGAATACTTTCAAATGACGAATTACAAATTGAATTTTTTTACACCGATAAACTCTTTTTTAATGATAACATCAAATCGTATTTTAAAGATTGTAATTTTTCCAGTTATCTTTTTCTTTTTTTATTCTGGATTTTTACATGCTCAGCAGGCTAAATATATATTTTATTTTATTAGCGATGGTATGGGTATGACGCATGTTGCTGTAACGGAGGCATTTTTGGCTTCGCAAAAAAACGAAATTGGATTTGAAAGACTCTCTTTTACTAAGTTTCCTACCACAGGTTTTGCAAATAATAATGCGCTTAACCGGTTAATTACTTGCTCAGCCGCTGCAGGTACTGCACTATCTACCGGGCAAAAAACCACCATAAATACTATCGGCATGAATGGTACGAGAGATCAGAATCTTTACTCTATTGCCAGTATTGTTAAAAGAGAAGGATATAAAGTGGGTATTATTTCAAATGTTAGCATTAACCATGCAACACCCTCTGTGTTTTATGCACATCAACCAAGCCGAAACAATTATTATGAAATTGGTCTTGACTTGATCAGCAGTAATTATGATTTTTTTGGCGGTGGAGGTTTTTATCAAGCAACAGGTAAAGATAAAGATAAGCCCGACCTTTATCAGCTTGCCAAACAAGCTGGATATCATATAGTACGAGGAGTTGATCAATTAAATAACCTGAAACGGAATGATAATAGAGTGATTGCTATCAGTAATTTTCTAACAAAAGCAGCATCACAGGATTTTGTTATTGACCAGAATAGAAACGATATCCCATTAAGCCTTTTAATTGATAAAGCCATTGAACTTCTCGATAATGACAAAGGGTTTTTTATTATGGCAGAAGAAGGAAATCACGACTGGGCAGCTCATGCCAATGATGGAGCAACGGCAATTTGGAACATAATAGGACTATCGGATGCAGTAGAGCGTGCATTGGAGTTTTACAAAGAACATCCGAATGAAACTCTTATCATTGTTACTGCTGATCATGAAACAGGAGGCATTACCTTGGGTTGGTCAGGGAAAAATTACGAAACTGACTTGTTACTACTCATACATCAAAAGGTCTCTTTTAGCAAATTTGCTCATTTATTGGATTCTACATTGAAAATACCTGAGAATCAAAATTATGAACTAATTCTTAAATTGATTAATGAATATTTTGGATTGGGCGGCGAGGGTGAATTAGCTTTATCCGATTACGAAAATAAGCTGTTATCCGATGCATGGAAATGTTGGAAAGGTGAACTCCAAATATCTGACATGGAAAAACAACTTAATTATGGCAATGAAAATCCTATCGCTGTTACAGCTACCCGGATTTTGAACCATAAAGCCGGATTAGGATGGACTACGTGGGCGCACACTGGCACACCTGTACCCGTTTTTGCTATCGGACAAGGTCATGAAATGTTCAACGGTTATTATCATATCACCGATATACCAAAAAAAATTAAGATGGCTATGGGATTAGATAAGTGATGCTAAATCAATAAATTATCAAATTAAACAATTATAATTATGGCTGAGTTTGTTTATCAAAATCCTTTTCCTGTTAAGGAAGACACAACTAAGTACAGGTTGATTACAAAAGATTTTGTTTCAACCGAAGAGTTTAATGGACGTAAAATATTAAAAGTAAAACCAGAAGGGCTTGAATTACTTGCCCGGGAAGCCTTTTTCGATGTCTCTTTCTTCCTTCGTTCCTCGCACTTGCGACAATTGGCCGCCATCCTCGAAGACCCCGAGGCTAGCGATAACGAACGTTTTGTTGCATACACAATGATCAAAAACCAAGTGGTTTCAGCCGAAGGAAAGCTGCCAACATGCCAAGATACTGGTACAGCTATCATTATGGCAAAAAAAGGAGAAGATGTTTATACCGGAGTTGACGATGCTATGCACTTATCTAAAGGTATTTTTGACGTATGGCAGCAAAATTATCTGCGCTATTCTATACTTGCTCCACTAACAATGACCGAAGAGAAAAACACCACTACCAATTTACCCGCACAGATAGATATCTATTCAAGCTCTGGAAATAGTTATGAGTTCCTTATCGTAACCAAAGGAGGAGGTTCAGCTAATAAAAGTTTGTTATTCCAACAAACTAAGTCGTTACTGAACGAAGAAAACCTTACTAAATTTTTCAAGGAAAAGATTAGTGAATTAGGCTCTGCAGCATGCCCTCCCTATCATCTTGCTATTGTTATTGGTGGATCGAGCGCTGAAGCCAATCTTGCCGTTGTCAAAAAAGCTTCCACCGGATATTATGACAACTTACCAACACAGGGTAATATTTACGGTCAAGCTTTCCGCGACCTTGAGTGGGAGGAGAGGATTAAGAAAATAACTCAGGAAAGTGGTATTGGAGCTCAGTTCGGAGGGAAATATTTTGCACATGATGTCCGTGTTATCAGGCTGCCGCGTCATGCTGCTTCATGCCCGGTTGGAATCGGTGTAAGTTGTAGTGCTGATAGAAATATTAAAGCAAAGATTACCGAAGAGGGGATCTTTATCGAAGAACTGGAGAAAAATCCGGAGCGTTATATGCCTGCAGCACCTCCGGAGCTTTCACCTGCTGTGGAGATCAATCTTGACCGCCCAATGAATGAAGTATTGGAAGAATTAAGTAAATACCCGGTTAAAACACGGTTGAGCCTATCTGGTACACTAATAGTCGCACGCGATGTTGCCCACGCCAGGATCAACAAAATATTAGAAGAGGGAAAGCCTATGCCTGAGTATTTTAAAAATCATCCTATTTATTATGCCGGTCCGGCAAAAACTCCACCGGGTTTGCCCTCAGGTAGTTTTGGGCCTACAACTGCCGGCCGTATGGATATGTATGTAGAAAAATTTCAAAGTATGGGTGGCTCGATGATCATGCTTGCAAAAGGAAATCGAAGCAAGCAGGTTACTGATGCTTGTGCAAAATATGGCGGATTCTATTTAGGATCTATCGGCGGACCGGCTGCTATCATTGCTAAAGAATATATTAAATCAATAGAGCTGGTTGATTTTGAAGAACTTGGGATGGAAGCAGTAAGAAAAATAAGGGTTGTGAATTTCCCGGCATTTATAATTGTAGATGATAAAGGAAACGATTTTTACAAGCAGTTGTAATGCAAAAAATGAGAATCTTAAAAAAATGGAATCCTCTATTTTGCAAATGTATTGTCTGATAAGTCATTAAAGAAAAATTTGCCGATAATCTTTCGGGATCATATTTCAATAATAATAAAAAAAGCCACTCTTAATTAGGGTAGCTTAATTCTTTATAATACAAGGTGTTTCCCCATTATTCAATTACATTTTTGTAATGTTCATATCTATTTAATATATCATTGACGAAGTTAAATGAAACTACTCCATTCGAGTAACCATGTTGTACTACTGAATCAGTAAAATACTCTGGGTTTGATTTGTTTTTCATAAAATAATCAACATTATCATCCCACAAATTAGGATTGCGATCATATTTTTTTGCAAGCCGTCGGGCATCTAACACGTGAGCAATACCGGAATTGTAGGCTGCTAAAACAAATTTAATCCTCTCCTCTTTGTTTTTTATCATTTTTTTAAATTGTCTATCTAACTCGCTCAGATATTTCAATCCTGCTTCAATTTGCTCTTCGGGTGAAGACTCGAAATTGATTTTATACTTTTCGGCCGTCTCTGGCATAAATTGCATAAGTCCAAATGCTCCTTTTACAGAAATAGCATCCGGCTGAAACTGCGATTCTTCATAAATCAAAGAGGCTACTAAACGCCAGTCGAAATCGTAATTGGCGCTTTTACTACGTAAAAAATCATCCCATGGCGAAAATTTTCCATTTTTTGAAGGCGTAAAACTATATTCGGAAAGATGCGAACGCGGATAAATAAAATACTTGTTGTACACAAATCGCCCATTTGCAGAATTAAGATACCCCTCAAGCCATTCATCCAGGCTTTTTTTAAGACTCTCGCAACCAATATTTACCGCCCAGGCAATATTTTGTGAAAAACTAACCGGAACCGAAGTGTCAAGATGTGGATAAAACTTTTGATTAACTGAGGCAGTTTTATCGTCGCATACGGTATAATCAATTTTACCGGTGGCCACCATGCTGATCAAACTTTCAGTATCGTATGGATATTCTACAACATATATTTTACCACCTATCTCATCTTGAAGGTTTCTTAATCGGCTTGCGGCAGATGAACCTTGCGGAACAAATATGATTTTCCCGGCCAAATCAAGCGGTGAGTTAATAAAATCGGCGGCAACACCATCAATACTAAATTTGTTTGAATACCCTTCTTTGCGCTGAATGAGCACTTGATGAGTTTGAGCAAGAGGATAGGTGAAATCGAGATGTTTTTTTCTATTTCCGGTAACAGAAAGGCCTTGTGCTATTACATCTACCCGTCCCGACCAAAGGTCTTGAAAAGCTGAATTTACATCTTGATTTGTTACAATTTCAAGATTAACACCCAGATATCTTGCATATGAACTTAAAAGTTCGTATTGATAACCGGCAGGCTCGCTGCGATAAATAAAATAATCTATTGAGTTATAAAATGTGGATGCTCTAAGAGTACCTCTTTCAAGAATTCGGTTAAGCGATTGATCTTTTACGTTAAACATATCCTCTCCGGCTATATCATGATTAAATGTGCATGAGGGCGGAATAATAGCTGTCAAAACGAAAAAGAATAATCCAAACAAATACTTCATAATAAGGTTTTAGGTGAAAAAAAACGGGCGCAAAGATATATTATTTTATTTTATCTCATTTAAGATGAACTTTTTACCAATTTTTAGTAAATTGAATAGCTTTTGATTAATAACTTTAAATACATTAATACATTGATAAACAATAGTTAACTATTGAGTTAGTCGCTCAAAATAAATCAAAACTCATGAATAAATGTTTATTTAAGGTTTTTACAATCTTTGATTTATCAAATCTGATAAAAAATGCATTTTTGCAATAAATAATTTGATCACTTATGGATTTTTTTGAGTTAATACTAAATCGTGAAAGCGTAAAGAGTTATGATCCTCATCGCCCTGTTGAATCTGATAAAATTCAAAAAATTTTAAAAGCCGGTCATTTAGCGCCCTCTGCAGCAAATCGGCAACCTTGGCGTTTTTATCTGGTTTCAACACCGGAATATCTTGATAAGGTCCGCGATTGTTATCATAAATCTTGGTTTAAAAAGGCGCCGCACCTGCTTCTTGTTACTGGAAAAAAAGATTTAGCATGGACTAGGAGTAGTGATGGATTCAACTCGTTAGAAATGGATATTGCTATTGCTATGGATCACATGATTCTTCAGGCCGAATCGCTTGGAGTTAGTACATGTTGGATAGTTGCTTTCGATACCGAAAAGTTACATCAGTTAGGCATTGTTGAAGAGGGTGAAGTAGTATATGCAATAACGCCATTAGGTTATCCTGAGAAGGATTTTAAGAAGCATGGCAACAAAGTCAGAAAATCATTTAATGAGGTTGTTAAGTTCCTGTAAATCAAATTAATTGTTTTGATAAAGAGAATTTATTTCATTAAATTTAAAAAATGAAAAATCTATCTGAAATCCTTTCAAAGGCAAAAAGTTTTATCAAACGTTATCATCTTTACATTTTTAAAGATGTTGCTTTATTTATTCTTATTACGGTTGTTGTTCATTTTTCATATCGGTTTTGGGCTAAAAAGATGCATTATTGGCCAATAAAAACAACGATAAATAACCTTGAATCAAACATGTCGAAAGTTGTATATTACCACAGCGCCTGGTTTGTGGAAAATGTGTTAAACATCGAGATAACCCGTATTGATCAGACAAAGACAATGTATTTTGTAAATAATGGATACATTTCTGTAAATCGCGGTTGTTCAGGTTTTAAGCCAATTTTGCAATTTATTATTCTGATGATGTTTTTTACCGGATCGTTAAAGAATAAATTATGGTTTATCCCGCTTGGGGTATTGGCTGTGCATCTTACTAATCTTTTCCGGATCATCGGCCTTTCAGTAGTAATAACCAAATGGCCTGAATATTGGGATTTTAGCCACGATTATCTTTTCAGACCGTTTTTTTACGTTGTCATCTTTTTGATGTGGGTTTGGTGGGTTGAAAAACTCGCTTATCCCAAAAAAGAAAAGAAAGCTGCCAACTGATTTTATTTTAAAATAAAGAGTTTCAGCTATTTTAGTTCAAAAGAGGTTTCTCCAATCAGGTTTTCTTCATCATACACCATTACATGGTATATCCCTGCCATTGTTTTTTCGTCCTGATTATGTTTGTTCCAGACTACACAAACGTTTTGTGCTTTCCCGGTAAAGTCAATAGTATGTTTTAGGGAATACTGCAATTTGTTTCCTTCATGAAAAAAGGTATAGTAGTCAGTATCGTCATAAATTAGTATAAAATTATCGGGGCGGGCAATTCGTAAATAGATATCTTTTTTACCAGGGGTAATAAGTGAGTTTTCGCCGATGGTAAAGCATATTCTTACGGCATCGGTACGTCTTGCGCGATCGGTTTCTTCCTGGCGTGCTCCTCTGTATCGCAAACCTGTTGATTTTATATTATAGGCTTTCATGACGGCAGCCTCGGTAACTTTATTTATCAATTCATGTTTCTCTTTCGTAAGACCGATATTTTTCTGCCGTTCGGTTTGGTAATTTTCGCGAATACGTTCATTTTCCTCCTGTAACTCTTTATTCACTGTATAAAGAGAATCGAGCTGATAAACATATCCTTGTGCAACGACTCTCAGCCTGTCTAATTTCTTTTTGATTTGGTAATACTCCCATTTATAGTTGAGCAGTTCGGTAATTTCTTTTGCATTAGCTTGTATTAGGCTATCTTTAACCACGAGGCTGTCAGTTAAAATGCCATATTCTTTTTTAATATGATTGTGCTGCAACATCAACGAATCTAACTCACTCTGTAGGTCAATTCTTATTTGTTCCTTTTCGGCATTTAGCTCTCTTATTTTAGCGGTCTTAATTATGTAGAGAATCCCGATAATGATAAGCAAAACAAGAAAGACAATAGCAGCGTAGCGGTAAATCAATTTTTGCCGGTCTTTTTCTTTTTCTAACATAAAATATTGTTTATTAATAAATGACAAAAAGCGGCTATTTATTATATTACAAATATCTTTATCCTAAGGATTTAGGGTGTTTTTATTATTACTCAATCACTTTAAACTGATCACCGGTTTCTTCAACAACCTTTCGCCTCCATTTTTCAGGGTAACCCGGCCATTCTACTTTTGGGTTCATCTCTCCATCAATAGGAGTTTTTTTGTTTCCGTCCATATATTTCATAAAGAGGTAACGGTAGAAATGGCGCCAATCATCTGTTACTTTGTCGCCCAGGCGTGTTGAATAATCGGTAAGGTAATTTATAGCCGATTCAGGGTTTTCTTTAAACAATGCAAGCGCCTTTGTATCAATGGTTGAAGTATTTATAATAAATTCTTGTTCGTAGTTATGTATTTTTTCGAGAATTTCAGGATAAATAATATTCCATCTTGTGTAAGCAAAATTGCTTACTTGATTAAAGACCCAAAATGCAGCATCATCCGACCAGGTCATCATTGCTCCATGGCCTCTTTCTATTGAGTATGGAGCTTTAGTAATGCTACAATACATAGGCATATAGATTGAACATGAGGCATCATCAACACCAAACCAAAGAATCCCGCCAATTGGATTGGGTAACCAGCTACGCATTTGAGCGATGAAAGAAAATCCGGTTTGTTGAGTAACAGTAACTCTTTCGTGGCAATAAGTTACACCATCAACTTCCCATGTCAATGGTCTCCAGCGGATTGGAAGGCCAAAAGGCTCAGCGCCAAAATCTTTAGACATATCAAGTTCGGTTCCTTGAAGATGATCACGCATAAACTCGAACATATCTTCTAACTTAACCTTCTTATCAGGTTTAATCCAAAGAGGCATTCTGTTAGTGGCATATCGGTTTTCATTTACATCGCCATTTGACAATTTATCATCGTGTCTGATTTTCCCTTTCACATAATCAAAATATTGATCCATGCCAGTAGTTACCCTGTTGAACATAGTCCATACACGCATTTCGCAAAAACGGGCGCCACCAAAGTCAACGGGATTATAGGTATCAGAAAAGCTGAAGTTTTTGTCCTCCCCTTTGAATAGGCCTTTTTCGCGTGCAAAGGTGATCACGTCATTAGAGTAAATAGTAGTGATTGCAGAATTTTTCATAAACTTGTCAAAGTCTTTCTCTGTAATTGATATTTTGCCATCGGCAAGTGGGAATGTGGTAATCCTTGCCTGATTGGCATGAGCGGAAACGTAGCCATCGGGTACCATTCTTGCAACCCACACGGCTCCTTTATAGCCATTTCCTTTGCCAATCATTTCGAGTATCCATACTTCGTTGGGGTCTGCAATTGAAAAAGACTCTCCAGTACTGTGATAACCATATGTGGAGGTAAGCTCATGAAAAACTTTAATTGCTTCGCGAGCAGTTTTTGCACGTTGCAATGTTATATAAATCAGGCTTCCATAATCAATAAGAGCCCCCTCCTGACTTTCGAGCATTTCCAGACCTGTAAAAGTTGTTTCGCCAATGGCTAACTGGTATTCGTTTATGTTGCCAACTACATTATATGTCTGTCGTGCTTGTTTTATTTTTCCTAAATATTTTCCCGAATCCCATTCTACAACATCCATCATTGTGCCTTCCGGCCAAATTCCGGCAGGCCAGTGATATAACTCGCCATAGAGTACGTGCGAATCAGCAGAGTAAGAGATCATTGTTGAACCATCTGCAGAAGCCCCTTTTGTGATTAGATAATTAGTACAGGCATTGGCAGTAAAGTGAAATCCAACGCCAAAAAATATGGTAGCTATTACCGTAAGAATTATTTTTCTCATATTGTAAAAGATTTAAAATAAATGAATTGTCTATCAGCTAAATTAAAACCGGAGTCTCTTTCGGTTTTACGAAAATTTCAATTATTAAATCATATCATTAATAAGGCTGCAAAACTAAATAAATTATTGAGAATAAAGAGGGGGACATCAGATAAACCAATAATTAAGCAGATCTGAATTTATTGATAAAAATATCTTGCCGCAAGATGACTTACTGCTATTTTTGCCCTTATGAATTTAACAAAATCATTAAAAGCACATTTATCGTTGCTACTGGCGGCAATGATTTTTGGAGCTAACTATTGGATATCAAAAGGACTGATGCCTGATTATCTCAGTCCTGAACAGTTATTATTTTTAAGGGTTGTTGGATCATTCCTCCTTTTTTTTATGATTTCGTTTATGTTGCCTTCGGAAAAGGTGGATAAAGCAGATAAAAAGACTATTGCACTTGCCTCTTTGTTGGGTGTAACTTTAAATCAGCTTTTGTTTTTTATTGGTTTAAATCTCTCAACGCCGGTAGATGTTGCTATTATCCACGTTTCGAATCCTATCTTTGTATTGATAATTGCCTCTTTTTTATTGCGTGAAAATGTTACTTTCCTAAAGATCATTGGTATTGGCATGGGCGCTGCAGGAGCCGTTTTGCTAATTACTTACCAAGGCGAACTTTCATTTAGCTCAAACACATTTACAGGAAATTTAATGGCTTTACTCAACACACTTGCTTACTCTTTTTACCTGATAATCATCAAACCGATCATGAAAAAATATTCGCCAATTACTGTGATGAAATGGGCTTTTTTATATGGTACAATTTTTTCCCTACCATTAACACTCCACTCAGCAATTGATATAAGTTTTGAAGGCTTTACGATTAATACATGGTTTTCACTCTTTTTTGTGATTGTTTTGACCACTTTCATGGCTTACCTCCTTACTATTTACGGCCTTAAGTATTTAGATGCAGGCGTTGTGAGCTATTATGTTTATTTACAGCCTATTATAGTAACAGGGATAGCCTATTTTATAAGTTCTAATCCTCTTTCGTGGCAACACATCATTGCTGCATCATTAATTTTTGGTGGAGTGTGGTTGGTTTCATTAAAGAATCCGCGTCTTACTACACCTTTAATTTTTAAGAATAGATAGCAGTAGGTGTTATAACTATCTTTTTCTACGTTTAATCTCTTTTTTAATCAATGATAATTCTCGCCCTGTTTGGCCTTTTACTGAGGTGTTTTCTTCCGCACGTCTTACTAAATATGGAATTACATACTTCACCGGGCCATATGGTAGGTATTTAACTACATTATATCCGTTATGTGCAAGATTGAAGCTGATATGATCACTCATTCCGTAAAGTTGCGAAAACCACACTCTTGGATCATCTTTTGCAATTTTAGCTTCGGCCATCAATTCGGTCAGGTATCCTGAACTATACTCATTATGAGTACCATTGAAAATGGTAATTCGATCAATATGTTCTATACAAAACTTAAGCGCTGCATTGTAATCATTATCGGTGTGCTCTTTATCGGGCTGAATTGGTGAGGGATAGCCTAACTGTGCTGCCCGTTCGCGCTCTTTCTCCATGTAAGCGCCACGAACAAATTTTGCCCCTAGAAAATAATTACCTTCAAGCGCCATCTGAAAGGATTTTTTTAGGTAATCAAGACGATCGTGGCGATACATTTGAAAGGTGTTGAAGACGATTGTACGTTCCTTATTGTATTTTGCCATCATATCATTTACCACATCATCAATAAAATTTTGGTACCACGAATCTTCAGCATCAATCAGGATAGGGATCCCTTTCTCAAAAGCGGCGCTACAAAGCTTATCAACTCGTTTTCTAAAATTATCAGCCTCCTCCTTTTCATTAGCGGTAAGTTCATCGCCTGCACTGACTTTTAAAAGTACAGTACTTGTAGTAAAGGCTGTCGGTTTAAACACTGCAAAAGGAATGTTGGAATGATTGGCAGCATTTTCGATTGAGCGAAGCGTCTCTTCCAAAGCATTTTGTATGCCCTCTTTTGAATCACTTCCTTCAACGGAATAATCAAGTATAGCCTTGACATTATATTTACCAAGCATTTCAACAACCGGGATACTATCAGTAATAGTTTCGCCACCAACAAATTGTTTGTAAATGGTCGGTTTTACAAACCAATTAACAGGTAACCCTATCCGCATAAAGGATTGTGTCAGACCAACACCTAATTTCATCAGCCAATTCCTGGAAAGAGCGCTAAAAAGGAGAAAAGACTTCCTGAGATCGTAATTACTCTTGTTCCTGAAGGCTATTTCAGTATTATCAAATTCGATCATAACTTTTTTTTCACAAAAGTAATGAAGCAAATTAATTTGTTGCTTATACCGTTGTAAATTTTACTTATTATTTTTGTACAAAATCAAACAAAGTTGTTTTTCTGGTAACAAGACTTTTTTGACAATTAATAGAATAGCATTTTAAAGAAAAGTGTTTTGATAAAAAGTTTGAATAGTTTTTTATTGCATTAACAAAAATTCCAAATGAAACTTAAAGTATATCAGATAATAAATATCCTTGGCCTATTAATTATGATCGTAGCATATTATATGGCCAATTCACTACCTATTGGTGGTAGGCATACTTTTGAGATTTTTGATCTTTATCCTACCCTATTCACTCCGGCACGTTTTACTTTTTCCATTTGTTGGCTGATCTATCTTTTACTTTTCCTTTTCATTATTTACCAATCAAAAGGACTTTTCTCGAATAGTAATCTAAAAAGGAACCGATTTCTTTATCGTATTGACATTTGGTTTTTCATCTCAAGCATTGCAAGTGTTGCATGGATTATTGCCTGGCATCATAACTTAATATGGGTAACTGTGGTTTTGGTGGGTGTTGTACTTGCGGCTCTGAGCACCATTTATTTTTATCTTGGAGTTGGCAGAGAATCAATAAGTCGGGCTGAATATTATATGGTTCATGTCCCATTTAGCATATACTTAGGATGGGTGGCGGTGTTAGCAATAACAAATGTTGCTATTTTTCTGGTTAGTACGCATTGGTATGGTTTTAATCTTAGCGATCAGTTTTGGGGAACATTAATGGTTGCCTTAACCGGAACATTAGGTGTGTATGTTGTGTTGTTTCGAAAAGACTTTTATTATGGTTTTACAATTATATGGGCGCTTATTGGAATCATATCGCGAAAGCTGGCCGACCATAATGAATCTTCCGAGTCAATCATAATCGCTGCAGGCGCCGGTATTCTGATAATTCTTTTACTGAGTATCTTTTTTTGCCTTAAAAAAATTTGGAAAAACAGGACAAATCCAATAAAAACGATTAATTGATTATCCCTATCATGAATAGTTTTTTTTCGATTTTGAAAATCTCTTCTCTTTTAGTTTTCATAATACTTCAAACCAATTGTACTAACGGCCAGTCAACACATGAAATACAACCCGGCGCCTGTCAAACTTCATCGTACTTTCCTATGTTACAGGGAAAAAGAGTTGCTATTGTGGCTAATCACACAGCAACAATTGATGACGTGCATCTCGTTGACAGCCTTGTCAGGGCAGGGATTGAAGTAAAAAAAGTCTTTAGCCCCGAGCATGGTTTTCGAGGTATTGCCGAAGCTGGACAAAAGGTGGACGATGCTATTGATCTTGTAACAGGGTTGCCGGTATTATCATTGTATGGAAACAATAAAAAACCACGAAAGGAGGATCTGTCAGATATTGATTTGATAATCTTTGATATTCAGGATGTAGGCGCACGATTTTACACTTATATTTCCACTATGACGTATGTAATGGAAGCTTGTGCCGAACATGGTATCCCACTGATTATCCTCGACCGCCCTAACCCAAACGGCTTTTATGTGGATGGACCGGTGTTGCAACCAGAATTTAAATCTTTCGTAGGACTGCATCCAGTGCCAATTGTACATGGCATGACAATAGGCGAATATGCACAGATGGTCAATGGTGAAGGATGGTTAGAGAATGAGTTGAAATGTGAAATAAAAATAATCCCCGTCAAGAACTATATGCACAGCGATTTTTACGAACTGCCCTTAAGGCCATCCCCAAATCTACCTAATAAAAATGCAGTCTATCTTTATCCGTCTTTATGTCTTTTTGAAGGAACTGTAGTAAGTGTTGGACGAGGCACCGAGCTGCCATTTCAGGTAATAGGACACCCTGAGTTTACTAAAGGCAACTACTATTTCGTGCCAAAGCCTATGATCGGCGCAGTAAAGCCACCATTTGATAACATCACTTGCAACGGATTTAACCTTACAGATTGGGCTCAAAAAATGAATGAAAACAGCGCTCAAATAAATCTTGACTGGTTAATCTTGTTTTATAACGAGCTCTCAGAAAAAAATCAGTTTTTTAATTCTTTTTTTGAAAAACTTGCCGGTACCGCCGAATTAAGAAAACAGATCGAGCAGGGATTAAGCGCTGAACAAATAAGAGAGACATGGCAACCAGAACTTAAAGAGTATAAAAGGATAAGAAAGAAGTATCTTATTTACACTGACATTGAATAAAAAAAGTAATGGTGAGGATTTGGGGTAAATGGTTAAATCTCAAAGAATTATTAATCAGGTTTGCGCCTGAGTTTATTCTAATAATATATCTGTTATTGTTTTTTGTTGTAAAAAATCCATCCAATCCACACGACAGGGTCATTATCAGCGATGGAAAAAGTTATTATGCCTACCTTACTACAGCGTTTATTTATCACGATTTGAATTACAATTTCGTTGAATATTACGAGTCGAAATATTACCCTGATCACCCTTCTATTTTTAAAGAGTTTCGATATACGTTTAAAGAACAAATTGTAAACAAAGCCTTTCCCGGATTGGCTTTTTTGCTTTTACCATTTTTTATTGTAGCACACTTGATAGCGTTACTTTTTGGCCTACCGGCTGATGGCTATTCATTGATTTATCAATATTTTATGGGCTTTGCGGCGCTCTTTTACTTCTGGGCCGGGCTTCGCTATACAAAAAAGTTACTCACCGCGTCAGGGTTTAATCAAAAGGTCGCAGCCGTTATTCTTGTGTTAATAGCGTTTGCAACAAATATAATTTATTATACCCTGAAAGAGGGGTTGATGACGCACGTTTACAATTTTTTTCTTTTAGCAACATTTCTTTACTATCTAAAGGATTTTACAAAAAACCATAAAGCAAATTCATTGATTATCGTGGCGTTAGTATATGGATTAATAGTATCAGTAAGACCTACTAATGCCTTGTTTGCATTGCTAATCCCATTTGTTTTAGGATCATCAGCTTCGGTCAAATCACTTTTTAACACCCTTTTCGCTGAAAAAAGATTACTTTTAAAAGTTGTTGCTGCCGGACTTGTTTTTCCTATTATTACAATGATTATCTGGTATCTCCATTCGGGTTATTGGTTTGTATGGTCGTATGGCGACGAGGGATTTGACTTTGCGAAATTCAATTTTTTAAAAATATTATTCAGTTTTAATAAGGGCTGGTTTGTTTATACCCCACTTGCATTATTTTCAATGACAGCCTTAATATGGTTTTTTCGCAATCAGTTCTATCGCTTTTTATGGCTAACGGTTTTCTGGATATTATTTATTTACGTTGCGTCAAGTTGGTGGGTCTGGACTTATACATCCAATTTTGGACTACGTACTTTTATTGATACATACGCATTAATTGCCTTGATGCTTGGCTATGTGTGGCTACTAATTCGAGATTCCAAAATATTGATCGTCTTTGCCAAAATTTTAGGCATAGCACTTATAGTACTCAACAGCTTGCAGTTTTATCAACATTATACCTACGTCTTTCCACCGGGAGAAATTACTTCAAGTATTTACAAAGAATCATTTTTCCGTTTAAAACCAAAACCAAAGGTTTATTATCCTGAAGGGTATATTACTTCACGTCATACTTTTTATAATGATTTTGAAAAAAGATATGGCTGGGCTAACGAAGAATCAATTACTGACGAAAAAGCCTATGAGGGGAATTTTTCTTCTAAAACAGGGTTATCAGGTGTTTACTCTATTGGTTTGTGGCAATCGTTAGATTCCTGTTTTACAACGGAATATAATCGAATTAGAGTGAGTTCATGGATATTTTCGGATAAAGCGAAATCATCAGGCGTATTAGTTATTCAATTGGAAAAAGATAATGAAGAGGTCTTTTATAAGCCATTTTTTATGAAAGATTATAGTCGTAAAAACAGATGGGCTTACATGGAAGTTGCTATTGCAGTACCCGACACATTGCAGGATGTTGATTACCTCAAAGTTTATTTTTATAACCAGTATAACACTGAAGACTTTTTTGTGGATAACCTAAAAGTGGAAGTACTATCTCTTAGCATTGATTATTAATTGTTGGCCATTTTTTTTAAAGTTCATTCTATACTTTATTCTGAATAAATAGTTCAGTTAAAAAGTGGCTATTTGGGTTAAAAGCATATTTTTACATATTATCAAAATGTATAATTATACAATCAGTAAAACGTTTTGTATGCATACATTGAGGAGATGAGCGCTTACATTCAAAAATTAATTGCCCAGGGTGAGCATCTGCAGCTTGATTTTAAATTTGAGATTTCAGATTCGAAAAAGATAGCTCGTTCTCTTGTTGCATTTGCCAATACCGAAGGCGGAAAACTGCTTGTTGGTGTAAAAGATAATGGGGTTGTTGCTGGTGTGCGGTCGGAAGAGGAGTATTATATGGTTGAAGCTGCCGCTCAGATGTATTGTCGCCCTCAAATCGAATTTGCAACTCGCGAATGGGATGTGGATGGCAAGAAAGTTCTTGAAATTGATATCCCCAAAAGCAATAGCGGCCCCTATTCAGCTCCTGACAAAGATGGAAAATGGATGGTTTATATCCGTGTACATGATCAAAACTTACTTGCTAACACAGTATTACTGAAAGTTTGGCAAATGAAAAAGCGAAAAAAAGGAATTACTATCCGCTATACCGATAAGGAGAAAGTGCTCCTCGAATACCTTGATCAGAATAATAATATCACTATCTCAAAGTTTCAGAGAATTGCTGGTATTTCGCGTCAGGTGGCAGAGAAAGTACTTGTTGATCTTATTACTTTGCAAATTATATACATGGATATTACTGAAAAATCAACTTTTTACCTAATAAATCCTGATATTAACAGTGATCCATTTTCGAAAATGAAGATTAAGTCACGGTAGATGAAAAAAGATTTTTTTAAAGCCTTTAACGGCGTCCTTACGTACCTTCGATATTTTCGGTGAATTAAAATAAAAATCAGCAACAAAAAGTCATCGAATAGTTTCTTAACCAAAAATGATATCTCTCGATCATTTGGTTTAAATCTATGGTTTTTACTAAACCGACATCAGTTCATTTTCCTTTACTTCTAAAAGCTCGTCTACTTTTTTGACAAATTTGTCAGTAAGTTTTTGGATTTCGTCTTCCAATTTTTTGGCTTCATCTTCAGGGAGTCCATCCTTTTTCAATTGTTTAACATCTTCATTTGAGCTACGCCGTATGTTGCGTATTGATATTTTAGCATTTTCGGCCTCATTTTTTGCTTGTTTTACTAACTCGCGGCGGCGTTGTTCGGTAAGTGGTG
>JAAYWF010000080.1 GCA_012516825.1 Lentimicrobium sp.
CTTTTTATTGCATCTGCAAATGCGTTTAGTATCCATGGTTCAGTAGGAGCATTGCCAGTGCCGTAAGTTTCCAAAACAACGCCACGCAGCCCCTCGGTATTTAAAATTGCTTCGATGGTTTTTTTAGTTATTCCCGGAAAAAGTTTTAAAATGGCAATATCCGTACATAAATTAGTGTTGAGGACTAATTTTTTAAAATTTGACTTTCTGATTTGACTATGGTTATATTTAATATGTATCCCTACCGTTGCTAATGGATCATAATTAGGTGAGCGGAAAGCTTCAAAGTCTTCGGCATTAAATTTTATTGTACGGTTGCCCCGCATAAGCTGATTTTCAAAATAAACTGCTACTTCAGGTACTATTGCCGTTCCATCAATGGTAGCTGCGGCAATTTCTAATGCGGTAACAAAATTTTCCCGGCCATCGGTACGTAACATTCCCAGTGGGAGCTGCGACCCAGTTAAAACAACCGGTTTATTTAGGTTTTCAAGCATAAAACTGAGTGCAGATGCTGTATATGCCATTGTATCGGTGCCGTGCAAAACCACAAATCCATTATGATTTTCATACTGGTCATAAATTAACTGGGCGATATTGATCCAATGGCGCGGGTGCATGTCGGAAGAGTCTATCACCGGATCAAAACTGAAACTTTCAATGTTAAAGCCAAACAATTTTTGTGAAGGTAGATATTCGTGGACTTTATCAAAATTAAAAGGAATCAACAGGCCAGTTTCCGCATCTTTAATCATACCAATAGTGCCTCCTGTATAGATGACCAAAACCGAACTTTTAGAAAATAATTTCATAATTATTTTGAATTAAAAACTAATAAATCAACTTAATGGCAATTTAAAAAGCCTAATAGCATTTTCTGTTGTTATGTTAGCAACTTCTGCTACTGTTAATCCTTTTATTTCTGCCAATCTTGCTGCTATAAAGCGTACATAAGCACTTTCGTTACGTTTGCCTCTGTAAGGATTTGGAGCAAGATAGGGCGAGTCGGTTTCGAGAAGGAGATGGCTCATGTCAATGGTGGCTACTACTTTGTCAAGGCCAGAATTTTTATATGTTAAAACTCCACCAATCCCTAACATAAATCCCAGCTCAATAGCTCTTTCGGCCTGCTCTAAATTACCTGTAAAACAGTGGAAAACACCCGTTAGCTGCTGATCAGCATTTTTGTTCAGAACCTCAAAAACTTCATCGAAAGAATCTCTAATATGTAGTACAATAGGCAGTTGGCTTGTCTTGGCCAGATCTATCTGAAATTGTAAAGAGGCTTTTTGTTTTTCAATAAAAGTTTTGTCCCAATAAAGATCAATTCCCGTTTCGCCAATGGCATAAAATTTATTTGCTTCAAATTGTTTCATTAAATACCCTATTTCCTCTTCCCAGTCGGCTTTAACATTAGTAGGATGAAGCCCTATCATAGGGAAGATGTTTTTAGGATATTTTGAATGAAGATTTAACAGCCCTGGTAAGCTATCGCTGTTAATGTTTGGCAACAACATGTATCGTACACCAACACTAAATGCACGTTTGATCATTTCATCACGGTCGTTGTCGAAATGATCGAGATATAAATGTGTGTGTGTATCGGTAAGGATCATTTTGCAAAAATAAACGAAACATTACAAGTGGAAAGAACCTTGTTTCTTCTTTAAAAGTTGGCATGGAACCATGATAGCATTTGGAGAGTAAGGGCGAAAAATTATAAACTTATTAGCAAGATGATTGTTTCTTAGTACTGTTTTAATCCAGATTACGCATTAGTCAATTGTAAACACTTAATCGGGATTGGCTTCATAAAATCAATGTTCAGCTCAAAAGTTTTTTTATTTATTAATTCGTTTTTAATTAAGTATTTACCTGTATTTTATGGTTTTATTTCATGTTGAATCACACCTCATCAATTTGACGAAAACTGTATTTTTACCGCAAATTATATTTTATGAATAATATAATACCAAATCAGAAGAGTAAAAAGGATATGCTTTTAGAAATGACTGATGAAAATAAAATGGATGGTTACGAAAAAATTGTTTTTTACAATCAGGAAATCATAGACCGTCTTAGCTTTCATTATCATGAAATATTAAAGTTAATTGGCGAAAATCCTGAAAGGGATGGTCTTTTAAAGACTCCGGAGCGGGTTGCAAAGGCAATGCAGTTTCTAACACATGGATACGATTTGGACCCTGCTGAAATACTTAGGAGCGCCATGTTTAAAGAGGATTACAAGCAAATGGTTCTGGTAAAAGACATCGAAATATATTCGATGTGTGAACATCATATGATCCCATTTTTTGGTAAAGCTCATGTAGCCTATATTCCTAATGAGTATATCGTGGGATTAAGTAAAATACCACGTATTGTAGATGCTTTTGCCCGAAGACTTCAGGTGCAGGAAAGGTTAACTACCGAGATAAAAGACTGTATTCATAAAACTCTCAAGCCTCTTGGTGTAGCAGTGGTAATTGAAGCACAGCATATGTGTATGTCAATGCGTGGAATACAGAAGCAAAACTCTGTTACAATAACCTCCGATTTCACAGGGGCGTTTGCGAACGAGAAAATCAGAGCTGAGTTTATTCATCTTATTGGCTCCAAACTGCATTAATAACATAGCTGTAAAAGCTACTACAAATCAACGTTCACTAGGATATTGCTTGGTTTTAATCAAGTGAAAGCACCATGAATTTTGAATTTTTCCAAAACTCTTCAACTCGAGTGATCTCGAAACTGATAACTTTCTTACCGTCATCGCTCTTTCTCATAATATAGCTGTCAGATGGATGTAATGAGATAAGTTTAGCTTTTTTTGCTTCAATCGGGAAGATGTTTTGTTCACGGATATCTATAATATTGAAATCAAAGGGGTCAAGCTGATCAGCAAGTTTATTTGATTTTCCTATACCTAAGAAACCACCGCTGCTTACTATTATTCCGCTCTTTTTTAGCTCTTTGGAATTGCCGATAATCCAATAGGCTCTGTGCAATTCTTTATCTTGTTGGTCAATAACTTCTTCTATTTCAGCCTTTTCAGTTTCTAATTGTGTTATTGATGAATACAATTCGTGAATTTGCAAATTCTTGTCATAAAGATCTGCTACTAACTTCTGAATTTCTTTATCCTTTCTGTCCACCTGGCTGTTCAGGTTGTTTATCATCTTTTCGAGTTGTTGTTTCTCACCAGTCGTTGCCTTAAGGCGTTGGCTAAGTAGCTCAAGGTTTTCTCTGTTTTTTTTCATCAGATCATCAATGGCCATAACATCACTTTTAATGTTTTCGATCTGATTGTTATTTGTTTCTATTCCGGAAGAGGCTTTCATAATTCTCTCTTCTCGTATTCTGATGCCGGTCAGGTTTTCTTCAATTTCGTTGAGAAGTAAAATTATGGAATTGATTTCATTCTCTTTTTGGTTTATTAAATTTTGTAGGCTTTGATTTTCCTGCTTTAGTCTCTCTACCTCTTTTCTGTTACAGGAGGTGAAAAAGGTAAGGATAAGTGCTAAAATAAAAATTGACTTTTTCATATTCATAAAATTGAGTGATGATATTTAATAACGATTTTTTTTAGCTAAAAGCTTAAATGTTGTCTAATAATAAGATGAAATCATATGGGGTTGCAGCTCTTTTTGTGGTAACATTATAATGAGGGGGGTGAAAATGATTGTAAACTTGATAACAAGGTTTGATTTGTTACAGTGATTTCGGAATGTTTGTTCGGTATTATTTTCATTGGGTAGGTTATATAAATACTTAGTCGTTAAAGCAATGTCAAGTGCTTAATTTGGTATTAAGTTTAGTTCTCTTTTAAATGAAAATCCTTAGAATAATTTAATTTTTATTTTTGCCCGCAAATAAGATGATTAACCAAAATTATTATGAAAGCTTACGTTTTTCCGGGTCAAGGTGCACAGTTTGCAGGTATGGGAAAGGACCTTTACGAAAAGTCATCAATGGCCAAGGAGTTGTTTGAAAAGGCGAATAAAATACTTGGTTTCAAAATTACCGAAATAATGTTCGATGGCACTGACGATGATCTGAAGCAAACTAAGGTTACTCAGCCTGCCATTTTTTTACATTCCGTAATTTTAGCTAGGGTACTAAAAGATGATTTCAAACCGGATATGGTTGCCGGTCATTCGTTAGGTGAGTTTTCGGCTTTGGTAGCCAATAAATCGCTTACTTTTGAAGATGGTTTAAAGCTTGTAAGCAAACGTGCGCTGGCTATGCAAAAGGCGTGTGAGAGTGAGCCTTCTACTATGGCTGCAATCATAGGACTTGATGATGCCATTGTTGAGAATGTGTTGAACGAGACAGAGGAGCTGGTGGTTCCGGCCAATTATAATAGTCCTGGACAATTGGTAATTTCTGGTACTATAAAAGGTGTAGAGGTTGCTTGTGCTAAACTAATCGAAGCCGGGGCCAAACGTGCCTTGATACTTAAAGTTGGTGGCGCTTTTCATTCACCACTAATGGAACCTGCCCGTTTAGAACTTTCAAAAGCCATAGAAAATGTAAAATTCGTAAAAGGTATATGTCCGATATATCAAAATGTTACGGCACAGCCCGTTACCGATCCCGAAATTATTAAAGCCAACTTGATATCTCAATTGACATCACCGGTACGCTGGACCCAAATAATGAAAAACATGTTAGCTGACGGCGCAAAGGAAGTGGTTGAAGTAGGTCCTGGCACTGTATTGATAGGACTGTTCAAAAAAGTAGATCGCAACCTGAACGTTTCAAGCGCTGTAATACCTTAGCAGTTAAAAGAAGATTTATTTTCGCTCCACAGTTCTTTTAATTGAACAAAAAGAGATTCAGTAAAAGAAGGTAGGTCTATTTTGTAAAAAATCTACGTGATGATTTTGTGTTCTAAAAAGGCTTTTAGTGGATATGTTTTATTTTTCTTATCCAAAAATAAAAACAATCATTACTTTTGTATGTTATTAAAAGGTTAAAAATGAGTATTATGAATAAATTACTAAGCCCCTCTTTCATTATTCTGTTTTTTTCTTTATTCATTACTCGCTGTATTTTTGCTAAAGGGGATAAAAGTTTTTTTCATGATCCTGAAAAGACCTATAAGGTGTACACATTTGATATTAAGGAGAATATTGCACCACCTGTTTGGCATCTTGTAAAAACAGCTCTAAAAACAGCAAATGAACAGGAGGTAGATCTTATTCTCATCCATATGAACACTTATGGTGGGATGCTTGAGACCGCTGATTCAATACGTACTGCAATTCTTCATTCACCGATTTCAGTTTGGGTGTTCATTGATAATAATGCAGCATCTGCCGGCGCTTTGATTTCGATTGCCTGCGACAGTATTTATATGCGTTCTGGCGCTAATATTGGCGCTGCAACGGTAGTTGATCAGATGGGTGATGCTGTGCCCGATAAATACCAATCCTATATGCGTTCGATGATGCGATCTACTGCAGAGGCAAAAGGCCGTGATCAGAGAATAGCTGAAGGGATGGTTGATCCAAGAATAAAAATTCCTGGAGTCTCCGATTCTGGTCATGTAATAACATTTACAACTTCGGAGGCAATACGTCATAAATTTGCTGAAGGTCAGGCCGAAAGTCTTGAAGATGTACTAAAAGTGGCTGGTATCAATAATTATAAAATTATAAAACACCATCTGTCATTTGTTGACCGTATTATTCGATTTCTCATCAATCCTATTGTTTCCGGAATCCTGATTATGATAATTGTTGGAGGGATTTATTTCGAATTACAAACACCTGGCGTAGGCTTTCCGCTTGCTGCTGCAATTACAGCAGCATTGCTCTATTTTGCCCCACTCTATATCGAAGGTATTGCAACTCACTGGGAGATTATCATATTTATAGTTGGGGTCATTTTAATAGCTGTAGAAATATTTGTTTTGCCAGGATTCGGAGTAACGGGAGTATTGGGTATTATAATGGTTTTACTTGGACTAGCGTTAGGAATGGTAGGTAGCAACGGGCCTGAAATGTGGAATTTACCTTTCAAAGAACTGATTGTCGCATTATTTACTGTTATAATAGCATCTTTCGTCTCTTTGGCTATATCTTTTTGGATCAGTAGAAAACTTTTCACTACATCCCGTTTTGGCGAATTAGCCTTGACTACAACACAGGATAAAGAAATAGGTTATACATCTGCAATGGCTTCATACGAAATTATGATAGGAGCAGAAGGAATCGCAAAAACCATATTGCGCCCATCTGGTAAAATTGAAATCGAAAATGAAACGTACGATGCTACAGCAGAAACCGGCTTCATTGAAAAAGGAGATAAGGTAATTGTAACAAATTATATTAATGCCCAGCTTTTTGTAAGAAAATTGCCATAGGTGATTTTTTTAAGGAAAATCTACAATTATCTAAAAACAACCAATCGGTTCGAAAAAGCTAATTTTGCAAAATATTTTTAAAACCTATGCTTGAAAAACTTGAAGCTATTAAAAAAAAGTGGAAAGAGATTGAACAGAAGATGAATGAGCCATCTGCCATGGCTAATATGAAGTTGTTTATCAAACTGAATAAAGATTATAAGGATTTGCAACCTATTGTTGAAGGTTATGACAAATTGAGCCTTATTGTAAATAATATTGAATCGGCTAAGGATGTTTTGAATAATGAAAAAGATGAAGAATTTCGTTCTCTGGCTAAAGAAGAGTTATCTGTTCTCATTCCTCAGCGTGAAGAGTTGGAGGAGAAGTTGCGATTAATGTTGATCCCCAAAGACCCAACGGATAGCAAGAACTCTATCGTTGAGATCAGAGCGGGTACTGGTGGCGATGAGGCTTCAATTTTTGCAGGCGATCTTTACAGGATGTATGTAAAATTTGCAGAATCTAAAGGCTGGAAGGTGGAATATTTGGATTCAACGGATGGTACCGTAGGCGGATTTAAAGAGGTGATTTTCAATATTATTGGTGAAGATGTTTATGGCCAGATGAAATACGAATCAGGTGTGCATCGTGTTCAGCGTGTGCCGGTTACTGAAGCACAAGGAAGGGTACACACTTCAGCGGCATCGGTAGTGGTTTTGCCCGAAGCGGATGAATTTGATGTGGTACTAAACCCTGCTGATATCCGCAGAGACACATTTTGCTCCTCAGGCCCTGGTGGACAGTCAGTGAATACTACCTATTCAGCTATAAGGTTAACCCATATTCCAACCGGAATAGTTGCTACTTGCCAGGACGAAAAATCGCAAATTAAAAACTACAATAAAGCTTTATCGGTGTTAAGAACACGATTGTTCGAATTGGAACACCAGAAATATCTTAACGAAATTGCATCGAAACGTAAAACTATGGTTTCTACTGGCGATCGCTCCGCCAAAATTCGAACTTACAACTACCCTCAAGGCCGTGTAACAGATCACCGAATAGGACTTACGCTTTACAATCTGCAATCAATCGTGGATGGAAACATACAGGAACTCATTGACCAGCTTCAATTAGCAGAAAATACCGAAAGACTTAAAGCTGAAATTGAAGCGGCATAATCCCTATAACTTTTATTAACTAAATTAAAACGAACTTATAACAATGACAGATCTGGAATATAATACACAACGCAAATCTATTCCTTTGCCAGAATACGGAAGAAATCTTCAGAAAATGGTAACTAAGGTGGTAAATATGAAAGACCGCGAAAAGAGAACTCGGTATGCCCATCAAATTATAGAAATTATGATTCAGATTAACCCAACGGCAAAAGATTCTCCGGAATTAAGGCATAAATTATGGGATCATCTGCACATAATGTCCGACTTCAAACTCGACATTGATTCGCCGTTTCCATTACCGGATAAAGAGGTCCTAAAAACGCAGCCAGAGCAATTATCATATCCTGACGACAACCTTAAATATAATTACTACGGAAGAATAATTCAGAACATTATTGATGTTGTAGCAGAGATGGAAAATGGGCAGGAAAAAGATTTTCATGCAAAAAATATTGCTAACCAAATGAAAAAGTCCTATTTGATGTGGAATCGTGATACAGTAGAAGATAGTTTGATTATTCAGCATTTATCCGAATTATCTAATAATAAGATTAAATTGCCGGAAAACTTTCAGCTGAAACGATCCAGTGAATTGGTAGGCCACCAACAGATGAATAAAAGAAAGGGCGGTTCGCAGGGCCAACAAGGTAAAAAGAGAAAAAGGATAAAATATAACCCTCAGGGGAAATAATAGACAAAACATCGAGGATGTAAATAGTGCGCTTTACTGAATCAGAGGTAATGGCTTATTAATACTGATGTTAAGATCATTATAGATCTTATTTGATAATCATTATTTTACTCACAATGTGATAGTTAAACGATTTTCTGATCATTAAATATTTTTAAATATGAGTTCTTTTGTTATTCAAGGCGGGAAAAAGCTCAATGGGAGCATTACACCTCAGGGTGCAAAAAATGAAGCTCTACAAATTATTTGTGCTACTTTGTTAACGCCCGAAAAAGTAACCATTTCGAATATTCCCCTTATAAAAGACGTAAAAAATCTGATTGATCTGATACGTGATATGGGTGTTAAAGTAGGAAAGGTTGATCGTAATACATTTACATTTGAAGCGATTGACATCAATCTTGATTATCTAAAGTCTGATACTTTTAGGAAAAAAGGGGCAAGTCTCAGGGGATCAATAATGATTTTAGGTCCTTTACTTGCACGATTTGGTGTGGGCTATATACCTCAGCCAGGGGGTGATAAAATTGGCCGTCGTCGGCTTGATACACATTTCATCGGTTTGCAAAAATTAGGCGCCCGATTTGAACATGACAGTGCAAAAAGTTTATTCAAAGCTGAAGCGCCAAAACTCACAGGAACTTATATGTTGCTTGATGAAGCCTCTGTAACTGGAACCGCCAATGTTTTAATGGCTGCTACATTGGCTTCTGGTACTACCACCATTTTTAATGCCGCCTGCGAACCTTATTTAGTACAGCTTAGTAAAATGTTGAACAGGATGGGAGCCAAAATTACAGGAATTGGCTCTAACCTCTTGACTATTGAAGGAGTGGAAAGGCTTAACGGGTGTGAACATAAATTGTTACCCGACATGATTGAGATTGGGAGTTTTATTGGATTAGCAGCAATGACGCAATCGGCAATCACAATTAATGATGTGGACTGTAGTCAGTTAGGAGTCATTCCGGCGGTGTTTCGTAGATTGGGAATTAAGATTGAAGAAAATAATAACAAACTTATTATCCCTGAACAGGACCTGTATGAGATTGATACTTTTATGGATGGTAGCATAATGACTATCGCAGATGCTCCCTGGCCTGGTTTTACACCTGATTTGATCAGCATCGCTTTGGTTACCGCTATTCAGGCTAAAGGCAGTGTGTTGATACATCAGAAGATGTTTGAAAGTCGTCTTTACTTTGTTGATAAGTTGATAGATATGGGAGCGCAAATTATCCTTTGTGATCCACATCGCGCTACGGTGATTGGTCTGGCACGAAAATATCAATTACGCGGGTTGAGAATGAGTTCGCCCGATATAAGGGCAGGCGTTGCATTGCTTATCGCGGCTTTATCAGCATCGGGAGAGAGTATAATTGATAATATTGATCAAATAGATAGGGGATATCAGGATATTGATATTAGGTTAAAGGCATTGGGAGCTGAAATTGTCAGAGTGTAAATGATTTTATATAATCAGCAAAACTAATTTTTACATGCCATCGCGTATTTTGACATTTCTTTTTTTGATATTCTTATCTGCTTCAACCGAAAATTTATTTGCACAGAGTGCGGTAATAGGACTTGAAGTCGGCGACATTGCACCAAATATCAGTATGCCTGACACAAAAGGTGAAATTCTTAGTCTTTACGATCTTCGGGGGAATATAGTATTGATTCACTTTTGGGCAGCATGGTGCCGCCCATGCAGGCATGAAAATGTTGAGCTTGCAGAACTTTACAAATTATTTAAAGATAAAAGATTGAAATCTGAAAATGGGTTCAGGATATATAGTGTTTCGTTGGATAAAACCCGTGAAAACTGGCTTTCGGCAATCGAAAAAGATGAGTTAACATGGAAGGAACACGTCAGCGTTTTAAAAGGTTGGGATTCACCAGCTGCAATAGCATTTGATATCAGAGCAATACCCGCCGGCATATTAATAGATGGAAATGGAAAGATAGTGGCTAAAAATCCAAAAATCGAACAGTTGCAGCAAATACTTTCTGAGAGGAGCCAATAAACTTTTTAAATCAGATAAAGATATTATTCTGACATTCTGACGTTAAAACAGTTGATGGCAATACTTTTGATAGGCACAGGAATTAATTCAAAAATTATCGTTGCAAAATATTGATTATTAAGTCATAAGATTATGATAGATGAAAAGAGGGTTGATCCGGAACATACGGAAGGAGAAATTCCCATAGAGAAAGGTAATAAAAGTTCAGAAAACAAAAAGCAGGATAAATCTGTTGGCGATTCTGAAAACGCTGAAAAACATACATTAAAAAAAGGCGCTAAAGCTGTTAAAAAATATGAAGATAAAATACAAGAGTTAGAAGAGAAATTAAAGGAAATCAATGATAAATATCTGAGATTATTTTCTGATTTTGATAACTTTCGTAAAAGGACGGCTAAAGAGCGGCTCGATCTTTTAAACATAGCATCAGAAGAGGTTATTTTAAGTTTACTTCCAGTTATTGATGATTTTGAACGGGCGCTGGCAGTGGTTGAAAAAAATAATAACAACACCGATTACGAGGGTATTAAGTTAATATATAATAAGCTCACAAATATCTTAGGAAAAAAGGGTCTTTCACCGATCAATAGCAAGGGAGAGTTATTTGATACTGATTTTCATGAAGCCTTCACCATTATTCCGGCGCCATCCGAAGATATGAAGAACAAAGTTATTGACGAAATTCAAAAGGGTTACATTTTAAATGGCAAAGTGATTAGGTTTGCAAGGGTTGTAGTAGGACAGTAATTGGATACCTGTGTGTCATAAACAATTGAAAATATGACAAAAAGAGATTATTACGAAATACTTGAAGTTCAGCGTAATGCCAGCGAGGCTGAGATCAAGAAGGCTTATCGCAAGATGGCTCTTAAATATCATCCTGATAAAAATCAGGGTGATAAGGGGGCTGAGGAAAAGTTTAAAGAAGCTGCAGAAGCCTACGAAGTGCTGAGTGATCCTGACAAACGTGAACGCTATAACCGTTACGGACACGAAGGTGTTCGGGGGCAGGGCGGCGGTATGTCAATGGATGATATTTTTTCGCATTTTGGTGATATTTTCGGAAGCGCTTTTGGTGGCGGGTTTGGCGGCTTCAGTGGTTTTGGCGATGGTGCACGCCGTCGTGTTAACCGTGGCTCCAACCTGCGGGTAAAAGTTAAACTTACTCTTGAAGAGATAGCTGTTGGCGTTGAGAAAAAGATAAAGGTAAACAAATACGTAAAATGTGAAGCTTGTACAGGCTCAGGCGCACAAAACGGATCAGCATACAGCACTTGTGGAACATGTCATGGAACTGGTCAAGTAACTCGTGTTACTAATACATTCCTCGGGCAAATGCAAACTACATCCACTTGTCCAACCTGCGGAGGCGAAGGACGATTAATAACACAAAAATGTACCTCCTGTGGCGGCGATGGGATTGTGAAAGACGAAGAAATAATTAGTATTAACATACCTGCCGGAGTAGCAGATAGAATGCAACTTTCGGTGAGTGGCAAAGGAAATGCTGGAGCAAGAGGAGGAATAAATGGCGACCTGATCATTATTATTGAAGAAAAAGAACATGAAGAATTAGTACGTGATGGTAATAATCTGATTTTTGAAAAATATATTTCTTTCCCTGAAGCAGCATTGGGATGCCAGATAGAAGTGCCAACACTTGAAGGAAAAGCACGCATTACTTTGGAACCGGGTGTGCAAAGTGGTAAAGTGTTGCGTCTGAAAGCAAAAGGGTTACCAAGCATTGATCGTTACGGTAAAGGAGATTTGTTAATAACCTTGAACGTTTGGACACCAGAGAGCCTTACAAAGGAAGAAAAGAGAATTATGGAGGAACTTTCTCAATCGTTAAGCTTTACCCCGAAACCTTCAAAAGGACAAAAGAATTTTTTTAGTAGGATGAGGGAATATTTTCAATAAGAAGGGATCATTTTATCTGAGGATCCTATGGTTTTATTTACTCACTTTCTTAAAATATCATTAGGGCGTTGATAACTGTCTTTACCATCGGTGAGCCAATCGAGTGAGAGCCTGACAAAATAGATCTGATACTCTTCAAATTCGCCATTTTCGTAAGCACAGCCAATAGTACCATCGTTCAATATTGTAAGTGACGAATATCCGGATAATCCTTCGTAAATAACTTTTGAAACAGGCCATGTAACTCCTTCGTCATAGCTCATAAACAAAGTAAGGTTTTTTCGTGTTGTTGGATGTGAAGCAGTAGAAAAGAGTAACCGGCTTTTGTCGTAACCGTCAAGTACGGAAGTGTAGCGTATAAAATCGGCGTTAACTGCCGGATCAATCAGTTCGTGCTGAAAAAAGGGCGCTCCCCAGGTATCACCACCATCTTCACTAACAACAATTTTTCGGCAATTGGGTGTCTTATTTCTAATGTTCATTATCAGGTTGCCGTTGTCTAATTCCATAATTTTAGCCTCATCGCCTATTGCTGAAGCTTGGGCAGATTTGTAATTCCATGTAAGCCCTACATCATCGCTATAAATCATAAAGTTACTTATTGTATAATCTGCCTCTTGTCTTACGCCGATAGCGCCTACTATTCTTCCGTTACGCAACTGGTGTGCGCTTCCCGATGCTAACCAGGCAGCATACCAGCCGGGTGCATAAATTGAATTGGTATGATCAACAGGTTTACTCCATGATACTCCATTATCCTCGCTACGGCATACCTGAAACCTGATTGGATTATCAAATGTGGAGTGAAAAAGCCCAATATGAGATGCAAACATACAAAGTATTACACCGGATTTTTTATCAACAACCAAGGCAGGATCGCTGGCGCCATACATTCCGAAATCGCAAATGACAGATGCGTCTGACCAACTATTGCCCTGATCGAAGCTGCGACGATACATGATGTCAATATTATTTGGTAAATCGCCGGTTCTGTCAACCCGTGCATCTACAGCAACAATCAGCGACCCGTCGTTGGCTGTGGTTAGTGCAGGTATTCTAAAGTTGGCCGAACCATAATCGCCACCGGAAAAAAGTAATTTGTGTTCTAAAAATATCAGCCTGTTGCTCTTTTCGGCAGAAGGTGTTACTGGATAATCAATTTTATCAATGGTAACAGAGCTTATTTTTCCAGCTAAATAATTACCCTCTTTAGCGGTTGATTGTAAATCAGCAGAAACCCAAATAAAATTATTACCCTCGTGTAGTGAATGATTACAAATTATGGTGATATCTTTTTTTTGTGGTTTTAAACTTTTAAGTAAAAGGCTATTGGACGTCCGTGTGGAATTAAAACTCAAGTTGATGTTAATTTGCTTTATATCGGAGATATCGGTTGTGCCATCAAGTGAAAAGGTGAGCGAGGTAAGTTCAAGAGGATTGCCAGTTCCAATGGTAATTACATTAGCAGCAACAATACCTTCGTTAATATTTCCTCTACCAACGGGTGTATTAGTGGTAACTTCTATTATCGTATCAATGCACATCATCTGGTTACTTAGGTTGAATAGAGAATCACTAAGAAAACATGGATTGAAATCATTTTGTAGGCCGATAATCTTAATTCCGGATATCGTATTATTAATTTCAGTTATCGCAAAGTTCTTTGCCTTATAAAAAGCGAACTGTACGAAAATTAATAAGAAGAATAAAACAGGTAGAAAAAACTTTTTCATTATTGAAACGAATTGTAATTATGCTGTATGACTTGTAAACTTAAAACTGCCTCGAAGATAGAGAATATTTTTATCCCGCATTATTGTTTGTTAGATGCTTAATTCGTGTTTAATGGATTATTCTTAAGAGAGATAAAAAAATTTTTTTCAAATGAAAACTATAAAACGAAAATAGTTTTGTAGTTTTGCACCCTGAAAAAAATTGCTTAGCCATATGGAAACGAAAGAGAGAATTTTGATAAAAGCTGGTGAGCTATTTAGGGGATTAGGGATAAAAAATGTTACGATGGACTCCCTTGCTTCGGACTTAGGCATTTCAAAGCGAATAATTTATGAGTGTTTTAGTCATAAAGATGATTTGGTTATTTCCACCATGCTGTATTACATTCAGAATGAGAATGAGGAGTTGTCGAAAATCGTAAATGAATCAAAGCATGTTGTTGAGGCGATGTTCAAAATAATAAAACATAAACGTGAACTCCTCGATTCATATTCACCTTTGTTCAAAAAAGATATCGCACGCTACCTCCCAAGGATTATCAAACTTTATTATACCCGGGCAGATGACTTAAAGCGTTATTCACTTTCCTATATTCTGTTGGAAAGAGGAATTAAAGAGGGGGTATTCAAAGAAGGGATCAATATTAAAATAGTGGACAGCTTCCTTCAGGATCTGATGGTTACAATGCATAAAAGTCAACGGATTGTACTTTTAAAACCTAATGAAAGGGAGATATTGGAAAATATTTTCATCCCCTATTTCAAGGGCTTGTCCACCCCAAAAGGAATTGAGCTGATGGATGAATTTTTTGGAAAATTAGAAGAATAAAAACATATCAAAATGAAATTTAAATATTTAGTTATTATCGTGGTTTTGTTGTTTCAGGCAAGTCTGAGTTATTCGCAGGAGTCACTTCGTTTAAGTCTTATGGATGCTCGTGCTTATGCATTGGAGTATAATAAGACTATGAAAAACTCAAATTTTGCTATTGACAAAGCGCAATACGCACTTCGCGAGGCAATTTCAGCAGGCTTGCCGCAAATTAATGCTTCGGCCGACTATTCTAACGCCCTTGGCGCTAAGATCTCTATTCGTTTTCAGGAAGGGATGCCGGCAGCCGAAATTGACATTAAGCCTCAAAGCAATTTGTACTTGAATGTGAATCAGTTACTCTTTAGCGGTAATTATATTGTCGGCGTTCAGTTAGCTAAGTTGTCAAAAGAGTTTTCTAATCTTGGGTTAGAGAAAACGGAACTTGATGTTATTACAGCCGTTAGCGATGCCTATTACGCGGTTCTGATCACTGAGGAGATGCTTTCTATTTTAGAAAAAAATGTTGAAAATCTTCAGGACCTGTACCGTAAATCTGAACCGATGGTGCATGTCGGGGTCATTGAACAAACCGATCTTGATCAGCTTTCTGTTCAGTTGACTTCGCTTTTAAATGTACGTTCGGCCTCGGAGAGGCAGGCAGAGCTTGCCAAAAATCTGTTGCGGCTTCAATTAGGTGCCTCTATTGATACAGAACTTATCTTGCTTGATACGTTAGAGCAATTGATAGAAGATTCGGCTCTGGAAAATGTGTTGCTCAATGAATTTAATCCCGAAGGGAATATTGATTTTCGAATGATACAACAGCAAGAGACGCTTACACGTAAAATGGTGGATATGAACAAGGCAAATGCTTTGCCTACTTTAGTTGCATTTTATCGTTATACACACAAGTTGTTAAAGCCTGATTTTGATATGTCGCCACCCAACATGATTGGTTTGCAGTTGAATATTCCGATTTTCTCCAGTGGGCAGCGTTATTCCCAAACACAGCAGGCGAAAGTAGATTTAAAAACCGTTGAGAACAACAAGGCGCTTGTAGAAGATCAATTACGCATTACGGAACGACAGATGCGTTTTAACTTTCAAAATGCACTTGAAACATTTGAAAATCAACAAAAAAATATTGAAGTATCGCGCCGGGTATATTTAAACCTAAAGTTGAAATACGGGCAAGGCATGTTATCTTCTCTCGACTTGATAAATGCCGATAATAATTACCTTAAAGCAGAATCAGATTACATTAATTCGATGATGCAGGTGCTAAGTACACGTTTGCAATTAGAAAAAATTTACGGAACAATATATTAATAAAAGGAATTTAAAAATGAAACATATCATTTATTTTGGTTTAGCTTTTACTATGCTCGCAGCTTGCTCGGGCGAGACTATAAAAAATGACGGGAAAGAAAAGGAGGAGCTGGCAGCAGAGCCTGTTGAAGTGCTTGTCATCTCAACACGCGAGATTACCCGCGATGTTGAATATACCTCCACTGTTTTAGCATGGGAAGAGGTACATTATGCGCCGGCAGCGCCCGGTAGAATTGACAATATCTTTGTAAAGGTAGGACAGAGGGTTGCAGAAGGTGAACTTTTAGTTCAAATGGATCAAACTCAGCTCCATCAGGCAGAAGTACAGCTTCAAACACTTAAAACTGATTTCGCACGTATTGACACTCTGAATAAAACCGGAAGTATCCCGCGTCAGCAATACGATCAGTTGAAGGCTCAATTAGATATTGCCCAAAGCAATGTGAATTTTCTTAAGGAGAACACTAAACTAACGGCTCCCTTTTACGGCATTGTTTCAGGAAAGTATTTTGAAGCCGGCGAGATGTATTCTGGCGCTCCCATACCTACAATAGGAAAATCGGCGATACTCTCATTAGTTCAAATTGACCGTCTTAAGATTTTATTGGCCGTTTCGGAAAAATATTTCCCAATGGTAAACAAAGGTATGCCCGCTACCGTTATCTCCGACATTTATCCCGATAAAGTCTTTGAAGGTAAGGTGTTTAATATTTATCCTACTATAGATCCTACCAGCCGAAGTTTTAATATTGAGATTTCGTTAGATAATACCGGTGAATTGTTACGTCCGGGAATGTTTTGTCGCGTTAGGCTTGATCTCGATAGGGAAGAGGCCATTGTGCTGCCATCAATTGCCATATTAAAACTTCAAGGCTCTAACGATCGCTATCTTTTTATAGAAGAAAACGGAATAGCAAAAAGAATCCCTGTTACACTTGGAAAACGCTATAATGAATTTGTGGAGGTGATTTCGGATGAGTTGAAAGAGGGTGATAAGTTGATAATTCGCGGACAGGCACGTCTGCTTGACGGTATGCGTGTAACAGTAAATTAATTTCTGAATACTGAAAAAATAACTTTATGAGTATATATAAATCTGCAATAAACAGGCCTATCACTACTTTCATGATATTTACCGCTGTGATTGTGGTGGGGATTTATGCATTGATTAAGATGCCGGTTGACCTGTATCCTGAGATTGATCCGCCCTATATTTCTGTAATGACTACCTACCCGGGCGCAAGCGCTCTTGATATTGAAACAAATATAACCAAAATTCTTGAGGATGCATTGAACACGGTTGATAATGTTAAGGAGGTTACTTCAACCTCAACGGACAACTTATCGGTGATAACTTTGAAGTTCAACTGGGGATCGAACCTTGATGAAGCTACCAATCAGATGCGTGATGTGATTGACCGTGTGTATGATTACATGCCGGAAGATGTTGATAGACCTACAATTTTAAAGTTTAATACCAGTATGATGCCGATAGTTTTTTATGCCGTTACGGCAAATGAAAGCTATCCTGGTTTGGACAAAATTCTTGAAGAGAAAATTATTAATCCTCTAAACCGTATTGATGGGGTAGGTTCGGTTTCGATGATCGGTGCGCCAAAAAGAATAATCTATATAGAGGCAGACCCCCGCCGATTGGATGCTTATAATCTGACAATAGAACAAATAGGAGGAATTATTGCTTCTGAAAACCTGAATATGCCCTCAGGAAATGTGAAAATGGGTGATATGGATTATCAGCTACGCATTCAGGGCGAATTTACTGATAGCAGGCAATTGGCTGATCTTGTTGTTGGAAATTATAACGGAATACCAATTTATTTGCGTGATGTGGCTGTAGTACGCGATTCGCTGAAAGATCTTTCGCTCGATGAAAAGATCAATGGAAAAACAGGGTTGCGTATGTTCGTGATGAAACAATCGGGCGCAAATACGGTAAAAGTAGCGCGTGAGGTAAATAAAAACCTCAACGAGCTAAAAAAAACTTTACCTCCCGATATACAAATAAACCAGATTCTTGACACCTCTTCATTTATTAAAGGAGCAATCAGCAACTTGTCGCAAACGCTGATCTATGCCTTTATCTTTGTAGTGTTGGTAATTCTGGTCTTTCTCGGAAGGTGGAGAGCTACATTTATTATAGCGCTAACAATACCTGTTTCGCTTATTGTCGCATTTATTTATCTCTTTATTACCGATAACTCTATTAATGTAATCTCGCTTACTTCGCTCTCTATTGCAATAGGAATGGTGGTGGACGATGCCATTGTAGTACTCGAAAATATAACCCGCCATATTGAAAGAGGAAGTAGTCCACGCGAAGCCGCTATTTATGCTACTAATGAAGTGTGGTTAGCGGTAATTATTACAACACTGGTTGTTGTAGCCGTTTTTTTTCCCCTTACCTTGGTAGGAGGGATGACCGGAATGATGTTCAATCAGCTTGGTTGGATTGTTACGATTACTGTTGTAGCCTCAACATTTGCTGCAATTTCGCTTACTCCAATGATGTCGAGCAGGGTGTTGAAATTGCGTAAAAAAGAGGTCAAAATGAAAAAATTTAGCTATGGAAGAACTATTGAGCCGCTTCTTAACAAGCTTGACGACTTTTATGCCAAAACGCTTACATGGGTTTTACGTCATAAAGCTTTTGTGTTGATAAGTCTAAGTATTGTTTTTATTGCATCATTGTTCTCTTTGAAATTTGTTGGTACTGACTTTATGCCGCAGACTGACGAATCACGTTTGTCAATTAGTATGGAGCTTCAAACAGGAACACGCGTTGAAGAGACAATGAAAACAGCTCGTAAATTAGAGAATATTATTCAGGAAAAATTTCCGGAAGTAGAACTGCTTAATGTCTCAACAGGTTCGGATGATGAGGGTGGTATGTTTTCGCTGTTTATCGGCTCTGGGTCTAACATTATTAATGTTATGATGCGTTTAACACATGTGGACGAACGCGAAAGAACAGTATGGGATATTGCTGATGAAATGAGAGATATTGTAAAAGCTTTTCCAGAAGTGGTAACATTCAATATTTCAACAACCGGAGCAGGAATGGGCATGGGCGGTGAAAGCAATGTAGCTATTGAGATTTTTGGATATGATTTCAATACCACAAACAGAATAGCAGAGGAGTTCCGCCAGAGATTAAGCAATATGCCCGAAGCCAAAAATATTGTAGTCAGCCGTAAAAATGACAAACCTGAGCTTCAAGTGGTACTCGATAGGGAAAAGATGGCACTTCATGGATTGAATAGCGCCACAGTCTCTACCA
Source organism: Lentimicrobium sp. (assembly GCA_012516825.1). Lineage (GTDB taxonomy): Bacteria > Bacteroidota > Bacteroidia > Bacteroidales > 4484-276 > RZYY01. Next base: position 19,346 of record JAAYWF010000080.1, read on the forward strand.
TGATTCGTAACAGGGTAAACGGAATGATTGCATCGCGGTTTAAAGAAGAAGGAGAGGAATACGACATCAGGATTAGATTATCCGAAAAATATCGCAATTCAATTACTCTGCTCGAAGAGCTGACTATAATGAACCAACAAGGTAAGAAGATAAAACTTAAAGAGATCGGAAGTATTGAAGAGTATTGGGGGCCGCCCTCTATTCAACATAAACGAAAAGAACGTATAGTAACCGTATCGGCTATACCGAACGGTATTTCGCTAAGTGAACTGGCAAAAAAAATAATCAAGCTTACCGACGAAGTACCTGTTCCTCAGGATGTACTTGTTAACGTGGGTGGGTCTTATGAGGATCAGCAGGAGTCGTTTCAGGATTTGATGTTGTTGATGCTCATGAGTTTGATTCTAGTATTTATAGTAATGGCTTCACAGTTTGAATCGTTCACTATGCCGTTTATCATTATGTTCTCCATTCCATTTGCTTTTACAGGAGTAATGCTTGCATTGTTTATTACCGGCTCAACGTTGAACATAGTAGCAGGCCTTGGCGCTGTGTTGTTGATTGGAATTGTGGTGAAAAATGGAATTATTTTGGTTGACTTTACCAACCTGATGCGCGACAGAGGAATGAGGCTTTATGATGCTATTGTGGCTGCAGGACGCTCAAGGCTTCGCCCTGTATTGATGACTGCCTTAACCACAATCTTAGGGATGGTACCGTTGGCTTTTAGCACTGGAGAAGGATCCGAAATATGGCGACCGATGGGAATTACAGTAATCGGCGGGCTTGTTTTTTCAACAATCATAACAATGATCATTGTACCGGTGATGTACGGGTTGATGGGACGCTCGGGCGAACGAAACAAAATCATGAAATTAAGAAAGCAATTTAATGCTTTGGATGATTAACTTTTACAAAAAAAGGACTAAGTATGAAAGCAATATTTATCGTTTTTAATCAAGCGCATACTGAAAGGGTGGAATATATCTTAGATAAGCTCGGAATACGTGGCTATAGCTGGTGGAGCGAAGTGAAAGGACGTGGAAGCGTGGATGGAGAACCTCGGCAAGGAACGCATACATGGCCCGAAATGAATTCGGCGCTTATTGCTATTGTGGAAGAAGAAAAAGTGAAACCCCTATTAGAAAGGGTGAAAAAGGTAGATGAAATCAACAGGGAAGTTGGTATTAGAGCTTTTGTATGGAGTATAAATGAAATGTATTGATCCTACGTGAGCCTTGTTCCCAAAAAATAGATAAAAAAACCCGATAAGAGTGAATTTATCGGGTTTTCAAAATTGAAATATCTAATCAATTAATTTTGCTTCAATACTTTAATAATATTAATTTTTTCAGGACTTAATATTCTGACAAACATAATTCCTGCTTTGGCTTTAACTCCGGATTTATTAATACCAGTCCATTTAAATGAATGATTACCAGAGGGTAAAAGTCCATTATACAATTCAGCAACCACTATTCCGTGGATGTCAATTACTTCAATCTTAACTTCCTGATTGATATCATTGTAGAATTCAATGGTCATCTTTTCGGTAAATGGATTTGGATAAATATGGCATCTATTTTCTAAGAAATCATTAACTCCGGGAATAATATCAATATCACAAGCGAGTATAAGGTAATCCATCCCTACAGATGAAGTTATCTGAACCGAATCATATTGAATATTGGCAAACGATTTAAGAATAGGCACCATCAGTGTTACATCAAATGAAACTGATTCGTTAGGTTGCATCTGGTGAGGGAGCGAAACCGAAATGTTAGAAACCTCCCAAGCAAAGTGCCCGTAGTTCTCCATTTGTATCTCTTCAAGCGTTATCGGCACATTTGAAGCATTAATGAATTTTGCAGTTTGCGGTATAGCGATAGAATTCGGATCGGTAAACCACAAAGTATCCGGTTCAAGGGCAGTGTTGTAAAAAGCGTTTATAGTTACTTCAAAGTCAACCGGCAGCGGTATCAGGCTGTTGTCCGGGTCATTGGAGGCAATTAAAATTTCACCATGATATAATTGCGGTGTAAGTTGTGAAGCATCCATCAATACGGAAAGGTCAACACACTGGCCTGGCGAGATTATACCCGATTGTATATATGGCAAAAGCCAATTAATTTCACAAATCACTATGCTGAATTTTAATGTAATATTGGTTGCCTGATGGCCACCATCTCCATAACTATCCTCTATCCACACTTCCCAGTCGCCAATTATCTCTTCATTGTTAAATACGTCCAGGTCGAAAGTGTAATCCCCACTTGGTAATCCCGAAGCGATTTCTGCAGTGGTTCCGGCTGGCGATTTTATATGGAAACTTCCTTCCTCAGGCCAATTATCTGTTGCCCATGAGTAGCTTATCTCCACCCCTGCAATTTTTCCTTCCATCCCTACGGGCAATGTTGTCCAGCCCATTTCGACCAGTGTATTATAATCATAAGAGTTGGTTGCCGGACTGTCAGAAAGCGAGAAATTGAAATACTCAGTCATCACTGTGTTAGTTTCAATATTAAAATAGAGTTCAGCAGCACCAAGATTACAAATTGTAAAAGATTCTATGGTTGATTCACCTTCCACTGCGGTGGCAGTAATTTGTTCCGGATAAACTGTGATGTGCGGATAAGCCTCTTCACCCATAATAAATGTGTGAGGGTCGGGCGCTCCAATAAATGGATGCTTGATACGTTGATTAGCCTCATCGGCTGCAAATAAATAATAATCAACCTGACTACCCGGTGTTCCGGCAGGAATGGATCCTTCCCATAGTTGTTCCGATATGTTAGTCATAGAAGCCGTTTGCCAGTTTTGGCCATTCATACGGTAATAGATCAAAACGGAATCACTCTGCAGAGGCTCTCCGCTAAATGCTTTTATAGTAGCTTGCAGCACATACTCCGGCTGTAAAGGTTGCTCGCCCAACAATGGTATATGCTGGATATGTACTTTTTTAAGATTAGTTATCCCGATTGTCCTGCAATGCAATGCATCGGTTGATTGCCAACTTCCGGTAAAACCGAGCACCTCATATCCAGGCATTGCCTCCTGATAAGTAGCTATAGCCTGAGCATCGTAACTTGAATTCATAATAGGAACAAAAACCTGATCATTAAGAATAAGTGAGTTACTATAGGGCTGATTATTAGGAGTATTTACCCTTATAACCTGTAGCGGCGTTCCATAAGAAGAAGTTTGGGCGGCAAAATAGGCAGCGGTAGCTTCGATAGCATTATATTGTTGGTGGCTTGGCGGAACAGCGCGTATCAAAATCTTATCGGGAGCAAGATATTTACCCCAACAGTCAATATGGTCAATATAGGTATTGTTTGGATCAGGAACAACGTGATAAGTATGTATTCCAAAATAATCCAAAAAAATCTGATCAATCTGCGTATGTGAAAAGGATTGATTTTCGTTCCACACTAAATTTGTTGAGGCAGAGATGCCCATTCCATCGGTCATATAATTTCCACCACAATGTTTCAAATCAATTGCAAACAAGTTGATGCCAAGAACTTCTGCTACCTTAGCAGGTATCATATTATCCTGAGGGCGTGGGCGGTTATAAATAAAATCCACAATACCCATTTGGTCATCTTTGTCGGCAATAAACCAGGGGCCGTAATCCCGGGTCCAATAGCTATTTGTCGGTGCAATAATGAAAGTACAATTTTCTAAATTGACCCCTTGATTCTGATATTGATTAGTAACATAATTTTGCTCTGCCGAGCTTGCCACAATCGTTGTTACACCACACTTTTGCGACATTGCAGCAATAAGCTGATAGGATATTCCAAACTGATACCTTATCAGTACGCTCTCTACCTGGTCGAACTCAGCAAAGTTGATAATAGGCCCGACAGGAGGGTCGGTTGCTCTAAAATCTTTTCCTATCAGATGGCTATGCTTCGCCTCCTCAGGAGTCATCCAATGTTTCAAGGTAATTGGCTTTTCATTTTCCGAAGAGGCCATTTGAGCAAAGGCAAAATTGATAAACATGCTCACAGAAA
>JAAYWF010000081.1 GCA_012516825.1 Lentimicrobium sp.
GGGGTTGATTTTATTTCATCAGGCCAACTGACTCATCAGATCAGAAGCTTAGATATGAGCCTGAAAGCCGATTTTTAATTAAAAGATAAGAAATTGTTAGACCATAAAAATAAGCTACTATCTAAGTTAAATCCTAAGGTTGTTAAGTTTCTTCGCAACTCACTTGCATTTATTATCAGGATTTTACGAAAAATTACTATCCCAGGCACTAATAAGATGCCACTGTACGACGTGGTGATTTTTTTTCTGAAAGGCTTAACTGAGGGAAGGCTAACTTTAAGAGCATCATCTATCTCTTTCGATTTTTTTCTGGCGCTTTTTCCGGTAATCATCGTTTTTTTTACTCTTATTCCATTTATTCCTATTACAGGATTTCAGGAAGAATTGTTACATTTTCTTGAGGATGTTATTCCTTCAACATTGTGGATACATGTTTCTGAAACCCTTGAAGACATCATTGTTCAGCCTCGTTCAGGATTATTGTCGCTCGGTTTTTTACTCGCGCTTTTCTTTTCCACAAATGGGGTAAACTCAATTATAGAAGGGTTCAACTCATCATATCATACAACTGAAAAAAGACCGTATTTAAAGCAGCGTTTGGTTAGCCTTTACATTGTTTTAGTGCAGTCGGTCTTAGTGATTTTAGCTGTTTCGCTGTTTTTGATAGGCGGCAGGATTTTGCAATTTTTAGTATTCCACGGAATCCTCACAAATCAGTTGACTATTGTTATCCTTCATATCGTTAGGTGGCTGATGATTGTAGGGTTGTTTTTAGTCTCAGTCTCATTTTTGTATTATTTTGCTCCAGCTAAAAAGAAGGAGTACAAATTTTTTTCAATTGGTGCAATATTTACATCAGGGATGATGATTCTGACCACCTATGGGTTCAACTTTTATATCGAAAATTTCAACCGCTATAATGCTCTTTACGGCTCAATAGGAACTCTTTTGGTTTTTCTTCTGTGGTTATATTTCAACTCTATCATCATTCTTATTGGCTTTGAGCTGAATATTAGCATTAATACTGCCAAAAAAAGATTTGAAAATGCTTAACCATCTGCGAAATACGGTAAAGCATACGGCAATTTACAGCCTGGGGAATCTAAGTACAAAGATTATTGGATTGATTTTATTGCCGTTATATACATCTTATCTAACTACTGCTGAATATGGTATTTTTTCTATTTTAGAAGTAACAAGTCAGTTTTTTACAGCCGTAGTTAGCTTGGGGCTTACTGCTGGTATGATGCGTTGGTATGCAGTGGAAGATGATGAGCAGAAACGCAAAATAATCGTATTTACGACATGGGTAACTACTTTTATATTAGCTTTATTTGTAAATGTTGCTTTTTACCCTGCAAACAAATGGTTTTCGTCTATATTTTTTAGTCATGATAATTACGCCGATTATTTTCTTATCCTTTGGTTATGGGTGGGGCTTGAGGTAGTAAACCGAATACCTTTTGAGCTTTTAAGGTTAAAAGAAAAATCTTTGCTATTTGTTACACTGGTTATAATCAAGTTTGTTCTTATCCTTGTCTTAAATATTTACTTCATTGTTTATATGAAAATGGGAGTAAAAGGGATAATCCTTAGCCAGGTAATAGGCAACCTTTTAGTTTCAATTTTTACTTTGCCCTTTTTGTTACGTAACATATTTCTTAAATTCAGCTTAACAATACTGAAAGAGATCAGCCTGTTTAGTATTCCATTGGTTCTTTCCTCAGTTGCCACGATGGCATTTGCGCTTAGCGATCGTTACCTGATAAGCTATTATCTTAATTATTCCGAAGTGGGGATTTACTCCTTAGGATATAAGGTGGCCAGTGTTATAAATCTGTTTTTGGTTCAGTCATTTTTGCTTGGCTTTGCACCGCTCGCATATAAAATTTTCGACAAGCCAGAGGCGAAGCGTTATTTTGCACGTGTTACCACCTACTTTACTTTTGCAATGATTGCTTTAGCGCTGTTGCTTATCTTTTACGCCAAAGAGGTTATCGCTCTTTTCTCCAGTGGAAATAAAGATTTTGTACTCTCTTTTAATGTGATCCCACTTCTTTGTGTTGCAATGATTTTTAGAGGATTAACAGCTATAGTATCAATGGGGCTACATTATGTAAAAAAGACAAAATATAACCTTATAATAGTTGTAATTGTTGCTGTTTTCAATATCGGGATCAACTTTATTCTTATACCGTTATTTGGTATTTACGGAGCGGCGGTTGCATCAATACTTGCAAACATGTTGATGACGATATTGTTCTATGTTTACTCACAGCGTTATTATTTCATTAGTTACGAATTTGTACGGATAATTAAGCTATTTTTATTCGGTATTGTTTTCTTGTTCCTGGCTTCATTTGCAACAGTATTTGGCTTTTGGGGAGGCATAATATTCAAAACTTTTTTACTCCTTTTATTTCCATTAGCTTTGACTATAGTAAAATTTTATAATCATGAAGAGATTAGCAGGATTAAAGGCTTGTTGAAAAAGTAGCGAAATCCTATTATGATGTTAAATATTAATAATTCCAAATTGAGCAGTAATAAATCTAAAGATAAAAATGACTAAGAATTTTAACGACAAAAAAATATTTTTTGTGGGTTCGGGGGCTATCGCAACAGCGCTTGGCAATGTATTGGTAAAAACTGCCGAGCATGATGTAACCCTTATTACGATTGAGAAAGAGGTGGCAGATTCAATAAACCGCGATCATTACAACAATAAATATTTTCCGGCAATAAGGCTTGAAAAAGGCTTGAAAGCATCTGTTGATTTTAGTTTGTTGAAACAGGAAGCAATCGTATTTATTGCTATCCCTTCGGCTGTTGTTGTGAATTTTATTTCGAATCGCGATATTCATCCCGACTCTATTTTGGTAAACCTTGCAAAAGGCTTTGGACATCAGCATTACACCATTGTCGAATCTTTAAACAAATTACTTCCGAATAAAATTTGTTCCTTAAAGGGACCCTCTTTTGCCAGAGAGATAATGAATAACCAACCTACTGCAATGACCTTAGGCGCTGAAGATGGAACATTATACCCAATATTTCTGGAGTTATTTAAAGAGACATTAATTTACACCGATTATACTGACGATGTTTATGGCGTTGAGATTTTGAGCATACTGAAAAATATTTATGCTATTGCTATTGGAGTCGTTGATGCTCAGTTTGAATCGCCAAACCTGAAATACTTGATTTTTACAAAAGCGCTTTATGAGATGCGCAACCTGCTGATATTGTTTGGCGGAAAGAAGAAAACCCTTTTTAACTATTGTGGTGTTGGCGATTTTGCTTTAACTGCACTCAACGACCTCAGCCGAAACAGAACGCTGGGACTGTTGATCGGGAAAGGTTTTTTTACTGACAATATTTCGGAAAAGGTGGTACTCGAAGGCAGGATAGCTGTAAATATCCTCTATAACCGATTGTTGGAGATGGGATTAGATACTCAGGAGTTTCCAATTATCTATGAGTTATATAAGGTTTTTAATGGTACGTATGATATCTCTTCATTTGTAATCAATTTATTGAAAAACAATAGATAACCGCCCGCTTTGTTTATATACTATCAAGAATAACTGCCAATTCTTTAGTGAGGTTTTTTCGGGTATAACTCTCAATGTTTCTGTATTGAAATAATTGTTTTTCTGTTAAAAAAGCGTTATATAATCGTTCCAAATGGCTCTCTATCAATGTCTGGTCATCATAATCTGCTATCAAACCCGAGTCTGTCTGCCTGATGATTGCAGAGGCATCGCCATCAGCAGGACCGATGCAGAGAATAGGTCGTCGGGCAGCCAAATATTCAAAAAGCTTCCCTGTAACAATCATTTTAGCATTTTCAGTTCGGTTTATGATCAACAATAATACTCCAGCGGCAACTTGCTCTTGAACAACCATATCATGAGGAAGGTAATCAATATATTCCACATACTTTTCTATCCCGGCATTGCGGATAGCTTCTCTTGCAACCCAATCTGCTTTTCCAATAATCTTTATTTCAAGTTCCTGCGCAAACTGCTTATTCTGGTTGGTTATTTTATTTAGCGCCAGCCATAGAGTTTCCGGATTTCTGCTTTTTGTCAATGATCCAATATGGGCTATTGTAAACCGATTGCTTTTTATCTGAATTTCTTTTGGTATATCCTCATCATCAAATCCATTGGTGATGACATCGTAATGGCGCTTGTGTATCGTTTCGAAAGCAGATTTCATCCCTTGTGAAACGACAACCACTCTATTTGCTTTACTAAGCACCTGTTTTTCAAGCTTATGATGTTTCCTGTCGGCAAAGGCGGTAAGTTTAAGGTCTTTGTAATAATCAATATGTGTCCATGGATCGCGAAAATCGGCCACCCACGGTAAGCCTGTTTTTTGATGCACCTTTAAAGCAATCATGTGCATACTGTGCGGCGGACCGGTTGAAATAATAGCATCAACAGAATATAACGAGAGGTATTCGATTAAATATTTCACCGAAGGTTTTATCCAAAACACACGGGCATCGGGAATAAAAAAATTGCCCCTTATCCACACGGAGATTTTTTCGGCAAGAGCCGGGGTTTTCTTTTCAGAAAGAAAGGCACTTTTTATCTGATCGCTCTTTTTTCGGCCTACAAATCTTTTATATAGGTTATAAGGCTCTTTGATTTTGGTTTTTAAAACGGTAATGTTGTCAGCTATATCTTTTTCCAACGAATGGTCAACAGCAGGATATTCCGGGTTTTCGGGAGTATAAATCGCTGGTTCCCAGCCATAATCTTGCAGGTATTTGGCAAACTTTAGCCAGCGCTGAACGCCGGCGCCACCACTCGGAGGCCAATAGTAGGTGATGATCAGCGCTTTTTTCATTGTACACCGAAGATTTATTTCTTTGGCACGAAAATATCTTTTAACTCATTACCCAATGCAGCAAAGAAAAATAGAATTACTATGAGGGAAGTGATCAGAGATATTTTTCCTCCTACAAAAAAGACTTTCGGCTCAAATTTCCAGACGATCTCATGATTACCTGAAGCAACCATCATTGCACGTAGCACGTAATTAGCTCGGAGATAGGGCATTTTCTTACCGTCAACATATACATTCCACCCTTTGTCGTAATATATCTCGGAAAAAACGACCAAATTATCCTCTGTTGATTGATAGTTGTATATCAGCTCATTAGGCTTGTAACTCATTAATTTGATGCTTCCGATCAGAGTATCTTTATTTTGAAATCCGCTAACCAACTTTTCGAACCTTCGGTCAATAATTGCGGTGGTTTTAGGATCGAAGTCATTTAATGCCTCTATCTCTTCATCAGCATTTTCAGCCCATTTTATATTTTGTATTAACCATGCATTGCCTAACGCACGTGGATTTATGTTGGCTTGTGCTTTTTTATTCTGATCTTCAATAATGAAATACTTCGTGTTGAGCATGTTGAGTACATCTACATTGTTTTTTGAAATATGATGGTCAATGAGCTCCTGATAGCGCCGTAGCTTTGCACCATGATAACCTCCGATAGATTTATGGAAGTAGGAGGTGCTGACATCGTTGAATGGACTCACAGTCAGATTGAATACTCTGAAATTAGGGTCTTTATCTTCCAAGATCATCTTATCGGCTTCGGATGGGGTGTAGGGGGTTGAAACTTTTTTCTCATCAACAAAATCATCCTCATTTAAATAACGCTTATTTACAGCATACATATCAATCGTAACTAACACTATAAGCGCTGCAAAAACAAACTCATTCCTTACTTTTTTAAATAACCCCATCCAGATTGCGACTATTGCAAGTATTATAAAAACCAACGAACGTGTGGCCTCGGAGGTTAACATCGCTTTTCGGTCGGCGCGTATGGCATCAATTACCGACTGTGGGAAACCAGCTTGAATCAGTTGATTGTCAACTTCGGATGAGAAATTGAAAAGGCTGCCGCCAAACACTATAAAAAAGAGTAGTATCCCACCGATAACATAAAAAGCTGTTATAACATGGGAAAACATCTTTTTCGGATCAGCATTTTTATCAAATATCTCTTTCAGAGCAAGTATGGCGAGTAGTGGAATGGTTAGGTTTGCTATTACAAGGGTCATCGAAACGGCTCTAAACTTGTTGTAACCAGGCACATAACGAAGGAAAAACTCAGTGAGCGGCATAAGGTTATGCCCCCATGATAGCAATATAGAAAGGATAGTGGCAGCAATTAGCCACCATTTCATTTTTCCTTTTACCACAATAGCTCCAAGCGCAAATAAAAAGACAATAATAGCTCCGGCATACACAGGGCCTGATGTAAAAGGCTGATCGCCCCAGTACATCGGAATCATTTTTACATAACTTTTTGCCTGGTTGGCAGGTAAGCCGAGTTTTACAAATTCTTTATAAGTATTGGAGTCCTCGCCCGGATTGCGCATTGATCCTCCTCCCATAAAATCGGGGATAAGCAAGGTCATGGTTTCTGCGCGACCATAGCTCCATTGCGTGGCGTAATCTATATCAAGGCCTGAAGTCCGGTTTTCGGGAGTATGAGAAAGTTCCGACGGGCCACGGATAGTATATTTGCCATATTCCCACGTAGCCCAAAGGTTAGAGATATTAACGCTAAAAGCAAATAGTGCAGCCGCAAGTAACACAACAGTAGCTTTGAAAAATTGTGGCAACGTTTGTGTTTTGATGCTCTCAATAAGTTGCACAATACCAAAAATGATAACTATCAAAAGAAGGTAATAGGTGATTTGCAGGTGGTTAGCCATTAGTTGAAGGGATAAGAAGAGAGCCGTCATGGCTCCACCCCAAATATATTTACCTCTATAGGCGAGCAAAATGCCGGCAAGTACCGGCGCCATATAGCCAATAGCATGAGCCTTAGAATTATGGCCGGCTTCGATGATGATAAAAAAATATGAAGAAAAAGCAAAGGCTATTGCTCCTAAAAGCGAGTGCCAAATGTTTATTTTGAGTGAAAGAAGTAAAATAAAAAAACCCAAGAAATAAAGAAAAACAAGCGATATAGGGTAGGGGATGCCGAGTTGTAAAATGTTGTCAATATGCTTGACAAGCACCTTGTTGTATATCACTGATATCTGATAGGCGGGCATTCCTCCAAACATGGAGTTTGTCCAGAGCGCCTCCTCGCCCGTTGCCTCACGGTAATCCACAATCTCTTTCGACATCCCGCGCCAACGCTGAATATCATCTTGACGGGGTAGCTTCCCATCGAGAACAGGCGAGAAATAAACAAGCATTATAATGAGGAAAAAGACAATAGCTGCCGCATACGGCCAAATATGTTTTATCGAAAACTTATCCATAAAAGTTAGGTATAGGAAAATTATTTTTCTTTAATCTCTTCGTATTCAACATCCTCAACAGTTTTAGGGTTGAACTTTGTAGAATTGGTATCGGTTGGGTTGTAATTTACAGTTACCTCACCTTCAGGACGAGCGGAATGGTGAGCAGACCCCTGATGCTTTGCCGCTTTTTTAATGAATGTCTTTAAAAGAAACGGAAATAAATATCTTGAAATGAGCTGAAAAGCAAGGACGAACAAAAGAAGAATGCCGAGAAATCTCATTTACAGCAAATTCTGTTTTTAATATAAGTTTGATGTTGCGAAAGTAGCCAATTTTTGTAAAATGAAAACAGTCATTTAGTTTGATAAATATTATAATTGCCGGAAAGATTATACCAAAATCAAAAACCCGATTAGTAATCGCTTTCGTTGGATTGCGGGATTGCTTAACAATAAATTATCAGTAGTAATGGGTGTTGATTACAGGCTGCCATAATTTGCGGTATTTATCTTCTTCAAAGCCTTTACAGGCTGTTTCAAATTCACATTTCTGATGACTCTTTAGGCTGATGATTTGGTTGAAGGTACATGGTGATTTTTCGCAAAGATGATCTTTACAAAGTGTTGTATTGTTACAGCAGCTCCTACCCAAAGACCAAAGGAAGTCGTTTAGTCGGATAAGCGGATGTCCGGAATGAATAGCTATCAATTTAGCAGCTTCGATACAGAGGCTTCTTATCGGCTCGTCTGTTGTAACAGGGTGTCGGGCAATAAGGATTTGATAAAGCGCCGGATCGCTAATCTCCAAGCATCCCATTCGCATCAGCACACGCTGCATGTGATAATCCATAA
>JAAYWF010000082.1 GCA_012516825.1 Lentimicrobium sp.
AAGAGCTCGACAGACATGGGTTCAATTACAGTATCGTCAATGGCATTGGCGAAACAAGACTTCAAAATGCAATAAATTATATCAACCAACTGATTAAATAAAAAAAATCAAATAGCGTTCAAACTGAATGAAAAAAGACTCTACAAACAAAAGACTTTCGGTATTATATCTGCCCCGTTGGTATCCTCATCGTTACGATCCCATGATGGGGCTTTTTATTGAACGTCACGGGCTTTCAGTATTGCCCCATGCCGATATATCGGTACTTTATGTTCATGATGATGAAAAATTAACCAAAAGAAGTTATGAAATTGTAACTTCAAAAGAGGGATTATTTACGGTAAGGGTGTATTTTAAAAAATCAATGATTAAACCAAGGTTTCTTGCAAATCTTATCAACCTCTACCGTTTTTTTCGAAGTCACATATCAGGCTTTAAAATCATTAAAAACGAGCATTCGAAGCCCGATTTATTACATGTTCACGTTTTAACTCGCTGTGGTATTATTGCATTGATTTACAAGATATTTACCGGCGTTCCCTATGCAATTACCGAACACTGGACACGATATCTGCCCAATACCGACAGCTATTATGGAGGTTTAAGAAAGTGGCTCACAAGAATTGTTGTGAAACATGCCGGCGCTGTAATGCCTGTTACTGCAAACCTTAGAGATGCAATGATCGCCAAAGGGCTTAAAAATAAAAATTACATCGTAATACCTAATGTAGTGGATGTTGAAAAGTTTAAACCGGCACCAAAAGTTTACGATCCGAATAAAAAATCATTAGTCCATCTTTCGTGCTTCACTGATAAACAAAAAAACATTTCAGGAATTTTGCGGATAATGAAAAAGCTAAGTGAAAAAAGAGATGATTTCTTTCTAAAACTAATTGGCGATGGTGAAGATTTTATTGCTATGAAATCAATGTCGGATGAGCTTGGCCTTACTGGCAAATTTGTTGAATTCACTGGACTTAAAGAGGGCGAAGCTCTTGTGGAATTGCTTAATCAGGCCGATTTGATGATAATGTTCAGTAACTACGAAAACCTACCGGTAGTAATTCTCGAAAGCTACTCCTGCGGCGTACCCGTAATATCTACAAGGGTAGGTGGTATTCATGAACACCTTAACGACACACTTGGCAGGCTTACCGAGCCAGGAAATGAAGATCAGTTTTTAGAGGCAATTGAAGAGTTTTTAGACAATCCGAAAGAATATCAAAGCGCTAAAATTAGAGAATATGCACTGAATAATTTCAGCAACGAAATTATTGGCAATTCAATATATAACGTTTACATTGAGCTAATCGCAAGCTAAGCAAATCCACATCAATTCGTTGTATCCCCATATTGTCCCTAACCATCATTAAAAAGAAAGGTCTGTTAATATAAAAAAGATAAACCGTGCTGAATAAAATCCTCAATACGTTTGGTACGCGTTTGCTATCAGCAATGCTAAATCTGCTGATAACCATTCTGATTTCCCAATTTTTAGGTCCTGAAGGTAAAGGTGAGCAAGGGATAATTATTGCTACCATTGCGTATATTCTGGTATTTGTCAATCTGATGGGGGGCAGCGCAATTGTATATCTTGTACCTAGATTTCCGGTTTCCGTTATCATTTTACCGGCTTATCTGTGGACGGTCCTGACAAGTATTTTATTTTATGGTTTTCTTCAGCTTTCTACTCTGGTATCGGAAGGGATGATAATACATGTTTGTATTTTATCTGCTATTAGCGCCTTTACTACAATTAACTCATCAGTACTTATTGGCAAAGAAAAAATCGCAATATCCAATCTTGTCAATTTTATCCAACCATTGATCATCACTCTATTGCTAATTGTTTTCTTTTTTTATCTCGGAAAAAACACTATCGAATCCTATATTATCTCGCTTTATATATCCTTTTCCGCTGGTTTTATCGTCAGCCTGATTTATCTAAAACGCTTTACCGATAAATTTGAACTTGCTGACATATCAAGTTACAAAACTATTATAAGCAACTTGTTCAGGTACGGCCTTCTTAATCAACTGGCGCATATTTTCCAACTGCTGAGCTTTAGAATGAGTTATTACTGGTTAGAACAAACCTATTCAAGCGCCGAGGTTGGGATTTATTCCAATGGGACATCACTTGTAGAATCTATCTGGCTGATAAGTAGGAGCATCTGCTTGGTACAATATGCACGTATTGCTAACAGCGCCGATTTGGAATATTCCCAAAAGCTGACGTTGCAACTTAACTGGGCGAGTTTAATAATCAGTTTTATCGGACTCTTGTTTATGGTGATGCTACCTTCACGGTTTTTCATTTTCCTTTATGGAGAAGGCTTCGGCGAGGTAAGTTCTGTTATTCGGGCATTAGCGCCAGGAGTTTTGTTTTTTAATACGGCGCTAATCATTGGACATTACTTCTCAGGTATTGGTAAATATTATGTTAATACCATCTCATCCTTTGCGGGGCTTCTGTTTGCGGTTCTATTTTTCAGACTACTTATACCTGTTTATGGAATAACCGGAGCCGGTTGGGCAACTACTATTTCACACCTGATTACATCGTTAACAGTAGTATGGTTTTTCAATCGTGAATCAAAAATCAAACTCAAGAATTCGTTTCCATCAATGACAGATATTAAGTTGATCTTTAGCACGCTTAGGGTAAAGAAATAAAGAAGAAATACCAATCAGATGGCCATTTATCAAACTTTTACCAACACATAACAGCTATCTGATTGGTATTAGAAAGCAATTTAATTGATTAATACGATTTTACTAAAAATTAGCAATAAGCGAAAGTACCATATTTCGTCCTGGAGCGCTAATTCCTGAACTGTATGTCCTATACCGACGATCGGTAATATTTTCCAGCCCTGCACTTATTGTCCACATATCGGTTAATCTATACATTGCTTTAAAGTTAAGGATCGTCCAGCTTGGAACATAAGGATTGCCATCTTTGTCAGCAGCGTAAATGGATGTTTTCTGCTGTTCTTCTATATTCATATCTTTATGATCAATCTTTCCGTTAAAAACAGCGCTAAACTGCATATCAAGGCGATTGGCGTTGTATGTAAGTTTTGCATAGCCAAACGAAGGCGCTGAATGACGTGAACGACTGGTAGTTCCATCTTCCATTTCCTCTTCGCCAAACTGATAGTTGTATCGGCCTGAAATACCGAATCCTTCAGGCAGCTTGATCTCCAATCCGGCATTAATACCATAAACAAAAGCATCAGCAGCATTTTGCAAAGCAAACACTTTGCTCATCTCTCCGTTGTATATAATGCTGTCTTGACCATTTACAGTATATTCCCTACGTACCATGGCATTGTCCAAATAGGTATAAAATCCTGTAATGTCAAACTTCACACTGCTTCCAAATACTTTTGTAATGTTGATTTCACCATTGTAAGCATATTCAGCCTTCAGATCAGGATTGGGAACGATCACGTCTCCAGCTTTAAAATCATACATTTTACCTATATCATCAACATTAGGAGCGCGAAATCCTGTTGAGAGCGATGTGCTAAGTGTCCATTTATCCGTTGGCGTATATACTGCGCCAACACTTCCGGTAGGCGAGCCTTTATTTACCTCAACCTCTTTATAGTCAAAAGGATAAAAAGCTAATAACTTATCAAAATCGGAGTTAATAAAATACTGCGAATAACGCCCGCCAACCTGTAAAAGCAATTGCTGCGACAAGCGATATTGATAGTTGATATACGCTGCATAAGTTTTCCATTTCGAGTCGGGATAACGATCAGGGACATCCACTGGTTTTCCAGTTTTGATATTAACTGCCGAGCCAGTAGAAACAACATCATTTACAACGGCTTCAATGCCATAGAAAAAATTATTTTTTCCTGATCTTTTTAAAAAGTCAGCATTAAACGACAGAGCCTCCACTTCTTCCAATTGAGTACGTAAACGGTTGTTGTTAAATTTACGATCAATCCTGCTCTCTTCGAATTTTTGATAAGCTACACGAATAACTAATTGGTCATATACCGGATTTGGACCGGAATGGGTTATCTCTAAATGATTCATCATCCACTTTTGAGGGCCATAGTTCCATACTGCGGAATTTGGCAGCCCATCTTTTGATAATTCAGCCATTCTATCATATCTGGCATATTCGGAAGTTTCGGAATAATGAAATCCATAATTGAAATCCCATTTTTCGTCTGGCTTAAACCTCACCTTTTGCATTATATTGGTTTGGGTATAGCCTGATGGCGTCTGTAATCGTGGGTTTTCGTTAACAAACACCCTGTCAACGCTATCTACTCTTTTCACGTAGTATCGTTTCAAATAGTCATCCGGACCACGGCTTCCCTGCATCAGGTTACCAAAGTTAAAATTGGTAACGCTACTTGTAAAAGCCCACTTTTGCCAACCGATGCCCACATCAAAATGCCCTGTAATTTCATTGTTTGCAGAAGAGTAACGTGCTAAAGCCTTACCTTTTACCAATGGGTCTTTATTTTCGGAAAGCTGAGGTGTCAACGTTCTGAAAATCATAACCCCGCCAATAGCGTCGCTACCATAGATATTTGATCCCGGCCCGAAAAACACCTCAGAGGTTTCGATACTAAAAGGATCAACTGAAATAACATTTTGAATATTTCCGGCTCTGAAGATAGCTGTATTCATCCTCACACCATCAATAGAATAAAGTAACCTGTTGGTTGCAAAGCCACGAATCATAGGACTTCCACCGCCGAGCTGGCTTTTCTGAATAAAAACCTCACCCGTATTTCCCAACATATCGGCTGCTGTTTGAGGATTTTGCAGCTCAATCTGTTTTACATTTATGGAAGTGATCTTATTAGGAACCTCGCGTTTGTTTTGTTCCCATCGTGTAGCAGAAACCACAATCTCATCCAACGAAAAAAGTGACTGAGATAAAGCAATTGTAAAATCCAACTCTTTCAATGCATTATAACTTAACGTAATCCCCTGATATCCAAGCAATCGAAACTCAATAGCATCAGAACCTTTGAAATCGGAAATATCCACCTGACCACGAGTATTTGTAGTTGCGGAGGCTAAAGGATTTGCACTCGAAAGACTGACAAGATTGAGCGGCCTCCCGCTATCTTTGTCTTTAATTGTTAGCTTTTGACCAAAAACATTTGCTTGTGTTATTATTATAATAACCACAAAAAAAAGTATCTTTTTCATTATTATTTAATTATTTTTTAGTAAAGAATGATAGGTAACCTCGATTGAAAGCAAGGGATTCTCTTTCCCGAAAAATATTTTATTTAAAAATGAATTAACGTTAAAATGTAAGGAGATTTTTAACAACACCAAACACATAATCGTACTAATTAATCCCACTAATAACATTTTAAGCATATCTTTCCACAACAAACAAAATGAATGAGGTAAGAAAATTTTGCTATACAATCATATAAAACGGCTATTTAATCGAGGTGGCGGTACTGGGGGAATAATACCCGCCGTCTTTACTACAAAAAAATAAGTGATATCCAATCGTGTATTATTAAAAATCATCGAGTTTGATCCAAATTGATTTTCAATAAAAAAAATAGATTGAAAAAATTGAATTATATAGTTAATTTGTTGGCGTTCTTGTTTACTCTTTCCTGCCGAGAGGGCAAGCATTGCTTTTAACTTCTTATTCAATAAAGTCTCTTCATGATCCCACCAGCAGTAATAAGATACGGAATCGTCGAAGAAAATCGTTTCCACAACATCGTACATCTCTCCCATAAATTCAAACTCAGCGGAATGATGCCATTTCAAACATGCTTCTGCCTGATCATTTGAAAACGTTAAGAGAACAAGCTCCTCTTTATCAATGCCATTTATTATCTTCCATTTAATCTCCTTTCTCAACATACGTTTTTTCATATGTAGCCAGCTAAAGGTAACGACAGGAGGAGCTATCAACAACATTAAAAGCATTATGGAGATAAATCTCTTCATCAACCGTTAGAGCATTTTTAAAATTAAAAGCTAATCATTTATTTTTAAATAATTTGGTGATAATTTTTCTAAGCTCCTCTATCTCGCGGAAAGGCTCCATTACTGAGGGGTTACTTAGGGTTAACGATACATCATCCCCAACACCTGATTGTATTGGATAGACAAGGAAGTAGTTGTTTTCAGTAAAATATTTATTCAAATAATCAGGGATTTTGAACATATTATTGTGGTATGATGTAAAACCAATAAAATGAGGAATCTTGAACCTGTTAAGAATTATAGGGGCAAAAAGAATAATAAACAGGATCAATGAAAAGATGAGTACCGGATTTTGAAATGGTAAACCCCACTGCTGTGATAAGCTAAGTAGTTGCATAATTTTAAATCAGGCTACTGAAAAATTATTTATTAAAAAATTAAAAAAAACAACGTAATTAATAAAGTACAAACCGGCAATTAAATTTGATAGTTTAAATAAAAATAAGATAAATTTGTTATCGCTTTAGCGGAAAAACACCAGACTCCCTGAAATAATCCATAATAGTGTCACAGTTTGTCTCCATTTCATTAGGTTTAAAGTTAAAATCAGGATTTGGAGGTATTTCATATTTAGCATCATATCCAGGGACATCATAAACCAAGCCGGCATCAACTTTATCGTACAGCTCGGGCCTAAAATTACGGCTATGCTCCAGATCGGCATTCATATAAGTAAGTAGAAACCGCTCTTTCCCAATTATCTCTGCAACTTGTTTCCTGATTTCTTCATCGGGTGAGATAAATGAGCAGATAACTATAACTCCTTGATCATTCAGTATCCTGGCCACTTGTGCTACTTTTCTAAGATGTTCGGCGCGATGGGCTTCCGACTGATCAAGCTCACGTGAGAGACCTGATCTGATAGTACTTCCATCAAGCAATATTGTGGTGGCGCCCTCCTCAAATAGCCGTTTCTCAAGTAAATAGGCCAATGTATTTTTCCCTGACCCATGGAGTCCTGTTATCCAAAGGGTTACACCTTTTTGATCATAAAAGCGCTCGCGTTGATCAAGCGGAACCAAACACTCGCCACGCTCAATCTTATTACGATCAATATCAGTGATTCTCGAAAAACTACCTTTCCCCTTAACCTCGTCAATTATCATCCCTACTGCACTGGTATTGTTGGTCATAGGGTCAATTAGCACAAATGAGCCTGTACTATGACTATGTTTATACCGGTCAAAAAACAAAGGTTTGTTAGTGGTAATGATAACCCGACCTATATCATTCAATGTAAAAAACTCAATATTTGATTTTTCTAAAGTGTTAACATCAATCTTGTAAAGGATATTTTCAATTTTTACTTTTGTAGTATTGTTATTTAGTTTGATATAATATTGAGTTTCAGGCTTCATAGGTTTTTCGTCCATCCAAACGAGCATTACTTCCATATGGCGATTTACCATAGGTAAATTATCTGGATGTACAATCATATCTCCGCGCGATATATCTATCTCATCTTTCAAGGTAATTGTTACCGACTGTGGCGGGAAGGCAAATTCGCTTTCACCGTTTGCAGTGATTATTGAGGTTACGACGCTCTCTTTGCCGGAAGGTAATACCCGTATAGTATCGCCTTTACGAATTACTCCTGATGCTATTCGTGCTGAGAACCCTCTAAAATGTAATGAGGGACGAAGAACGAACTGTACCGGGTAGCGTAGTTCGCTAAAATTATGATCGCTACCGACATGCACATTTTCCAGAAATTCCAACAAGCTCTCCCCATGATACCAAGGCATTCTCAAACTGAGTTCCACAACATTATCGCCATTAAGCGCTGAAAGTGGGATAAAATTTACATCCGGTATGTCGAGGCCGGTTATAAAACGTTTATAATCGCTACATATCTTTTCGAATACCTCCTGACTGTAGTTTACCAAATCCATTTTATTTACAGCAAGTACTAAATGCCTAATACCTAACAACGACACGATGAAGGTATGGCGTTTTGTTTGAGTTATTACTCCTTTACGGGCATCAATCAGAATAATGGCAAGGTTTGCAGTTGAGGCTCCAGTTACCATATTACGGGTGTACTGTTCATGTCCCGGGGTATCAGCAATGATAAACTTCCTTTTATTGGTCGAAAAATAACGATATGCTACATCAATGGTTATTCCCTGTTCGCGTTCAGCTTTAAGACCGTCAAGCAGCAACGCATAATCAATATTTTCGCCGGCATGACCTATTCGCTTGCTATCGCGTTCAAGCGCCTGCAAATGATCCTCATAAAGCTTTTTACTATCAAAAAGCAGCCTGCCTATCAAGGTGCTTTTACCATCATCCACTGATCCTGCCGTAAGAAACCTAAGAAGATCCTTTTGCTGATCCTGATCGAGAAACTCGTGAATATCCATATAAAATGTGTTTCTGGCTTTCTTGTAAGTTAACAGATTCTTTTCCAAGAGTCCTTTATAGGTAACTTTTAAAGTAAACCTCTATTTCTAAGCATAGGGGTTTTGGAAGGCTCTTGACCACGGAATCTGATAAATAACTCCATTGGATCCTCCGTACCGCCTTTTGATAAAATATTTTCGCGTAATGATTTTGACGTTGCGGGATCGAAAAGTCCATTTTCAAGAAATACCTCAAAAGCATCATTATCTAAAACTTCAGCCCATAAATAGCTATAATATCCTGCTGAATATCCCCATGAAAAGGCATGTGCAAAATAGGTAGTACGATAGCGTGGATCTATTTCATGAATCAGGCCGGCACGGCTCATGGATTCTTCTTCAAATAAATTGGTTTTTTGAGGGATCGTATCGGTAAGTGTATGCCAATCCATATCAAGAAGACTGGCTGCAATATATTCGGTAGTAGCAAAGCCTTGATTAAACTTCGATGCGTTTTTGATTTTTTGAATCAGTTCTACAGGAATAGTTTCACCGGTTTTATAGTGTTTAGCAAAGCTTTGCAGCACATCAGGATGTTCAGCCCAGTTCTCCATTATCTGTGAAGGCAGTTCGACAAAGTCACGGGGTACGTTAGTTCCCGACAACTTAGGATAGGTTACATCCGAGAGCAATCCATGTAGTGCATGTCCAAACTCATGAAACAGGGTTTCAACTTCATCAAAACTCAACAATGCCGGTTGATCACCGGTAGGTCTTGTAAAGTTCGTTACTATAGAAATTACCGGAGGGATATTTTCTCCATTTCTCTTAAATTGTTCGCGGAAGCTTGTCATCCATGCTCCGCCAGTTTTTGAAGCACGCGGATAAAAATCCATATATAAAATACCTATATGAGCGCCGTCGGCCTCGGTAACTTCAAAGACGACAGCATCAGGATGGTAAAGTGGCACATCCTGCAGTGGGACAAATTTAATCCCAAACAACTTGTTTACAACATCAAATAAGCCATTGAGCACAGACTTCAACTCAAAATATGGGCGCAATGCCTCTTCATCAAAATCATATTTCTGCTGACGAAGTTTCTCAGCATAATACTGCCAATCCCACGATTCTAATTTAAAATCTCCGCCCGAATCATAAATCATTTTTTGTAATTCTGATGCTTCCTTTTTAGCATTGTTGAGGGCAGACTCCCATAAGTCGTGGAGAAATGAATATACAGCCTCTGGCGTCTTCGCCATGGTTTCTTCGAGCACAAAATCTGCATGAGTTTTATAGCCCAAAAGATTAGCCCGCTTTACTCTTAGCGAAGTTATTCTTTCGACAACAGCTTTATTATCATTCACATTATTATTATTTCCACGTTGAATATAGGCTTTCATCACCTTTTCCCTGAGTGTGCGATTATTAGCATATTGCAAAAAAGGCACTCTGCTTGGGTTGTGAAGCGTAATAAGCCAACTTTCGCTCATTCCGGCTTCTTGGGCAGCCTCTGATGCAGCATCACGAACACTTTGCGGCAACCCGTCAAGATCGGCCTCGTCATCAATGATCAACTGGAAGTTGTTATTTTCTGCTAAGAGGTTTTCTCCAAACTTCAAAGAGAGCAGCGACAACTCCGAATTGATTTCCCGAAGCTCTGCTTTTTCTTCTTCATTAAGCAGTGCGCCGTTACGAACAAAGCTTTTATAAGTCTTTTGCAGCAATTTCAGCTCTTCTGTGTTTAGCCCCAACTCCTCTTGATTATCATAAACACTCTTTATTCGAGCAAACAGCTCCTCATTCAACACGATATCGTCACTATGTTGTGATAACAACGGTGAAGCCTCTTGCGCAATTTTTTGTAAATCATCATTAGTATGAGCCGATTGCATATTTCCAAAAACACTAAGCACTTCAGTTAGCAAATAACCGGAATAATCGAGAGCTTCGATAGTGTTTTTAAAATCAGACGGCTTTTCATTATTAATGATATCCTCTATCTCCCTTTTTTGTTGTTCGATTCCCTCCTTTATTGCCGGCAAATAATGCTCATTGTTAATTTTATCGAATGGAGGTACGTTAAAAGGAGTATTGTACTGCATAAGAAACGGGTTCATATCTTTTGCATGTTTTGATTGTTGCTTACATGAAACAAAGAAGATAACCAAAATGGTCATCAGTAGCATAGAGATTTTTTTCATGAAAATTAATTTTTAATAAATAAAAAAGCGATCCGGCCACAAAAGTAGCATAAATAGCCGATTTTTGACGTTTGAAAGCATAAAAATAATTTTTCACATTTTATGAAAACATTTGGCAAACAGGCTATTGACTTCTTTCAACAGGTTGAACTGAACATCAATATTCAAGGTATCGAGGTGATGAATCCCTATAAAAAACCTGAAATATTTAATCTGACAGCCACCTTCTTCAAAAAATTTTATGATGACCATCATAGTAGGACATTTATTTTTGGGATAAATCCGGGCAGATTTGGCGCAGGGCAAACCGGTATTGCTTTCACCGATCCGATAAACCTTGCAGAGGAGTGTAAGATTCAAAATAACCTCCCTCAAAGGCATGAGTTATCATCGCAATTTATTTACAAGGTGATTACGGAATATGGTGGGGTGGAACAGTTTTACAAGAAATTTTATATAACATCGCTTTCGCCGCTTGGCTTTACAAAAGATGGTAAAAACTTGAATTACTATGATTTACAAATATTAAAAGAGGCTGTTTACCCATTTATCGTTGAATCTACTCGCAAGCAATTTTATTTCGGAGCTAATCCGCACAAAGCAATATGTGTAGGTGGCGATAA
>JAAYWF010000083.1 GCA_012516825.1 Lentimicrobium sp.
GAGTTAAAATAAAAAAAGGCAGACTTTTACAGCCTGCCTCAAAAATCTTATTAATAAGAGTTGTTAGTGATTATTCACGCCTACTTGTAAAACGTTTAGGTTCGGGGCGTTCTTCGGAAACTTTTACAACCAATTTCCTACCTTCTACCTCAAAATCATTAAGTTCCCTAATAGCAGTTTCTGCCTCATCTTCGTTTGGCATCACAACAAAACCGAATCCTTTAGAACGTCCAGTACGACGATCCACAATTATCCTGGCAGATTCAACCTCGCCATAAGGTTCAAAAACTTTTTTTAACTGATCTTCATGTAATTTGAAACTCAGGTTTGCAACAAAAATGTTCATAATGTAAAAATAAAAAAATAAGACATTGATTTACTCTAAAAGCACAAACAAAAATAGTGAATCTCAGGATTTCAACACTGATGTTTTCATTTTTCCGTTTTTAGCTTTAGCCGGCAAAAGTAATTAAAATTAAATATAAAAAACTATTACTGAAAATAATTTATTAAAACGCTGGATTTAAATACATTATCATATTAAAAAATAGGGTTAATCCCTGTTTAATATAAAAATTAGATTTTTGAAAAATTAAAAAATCACTCAAAATGAGTCAAAAAGCTTTTCAAGATTATTACCCTGACGACTTTAACCGTTGCTTCGGTTGTGGTGGTTTAAATAAACATGGGCATCAACTCAAGAGTTTCTGGGATGGTGAAGAAACGGTGGCTGAATTCACTCCAAAACCATGGCACACCACCATACCCGGATACGTTTACGGCGGTCTTATAGCCTCGCTTATTGACTGCCACTCTACAGGCACTGCCTCTGCTGCACTTTATCGCAAAGAGGGCCGCGAAATGGGCAGCGAACCACCAATACGTTGCGTTACTGCATCATTACATGTTGATTATTTAAGACCTACTCCTCTGCACGGAACTTTAAAGCTTAGAGCAACAGTCGAAAAAACAGAAGGTAACAGAGTAACGGTAAAAGTAAACTTGTTTGGTGGAGGCGAATTATGTGCTAAAGGGGAGGTAGTGGCAGTGGCAGTTAACGAAAAGTGGATGAAGAAATGGATCAAATAGCCGTATCGGAATCAGAAATTTTGATTAATGAAATGCTGCCATCAGTAAGTCCATATCCTGATAAGGCAATCCGAAATAGTCACCTATAATTTTATTAGTCAAAATACCATGATAGGTATAAAGTCCTTGCCGAAAGTATAAATCATGTAATAATAGTTTTTCAATACCGCCCAGTTCACCGGCTTTAATAAGCATTGGAGCAAAAAAATTACTGAGAGCTATGGATGCGGTATTTGGAAATCTGGAAGCAATATTAGTTACGCAATAATGTGTAACACCATGAACATTGAAGACGGGCTTATCGTGAGAGGTAATCCTTGAAGTTTCGACACAACCGCCCTGATCAATGCTAACATCAACGATTACTGATCCTTGTTTCATAGAGGCTACCATCTCCTCAGTAATCAAAACAGGACTTTGGTGAAACTTTGCATGAACAGCGCATATCAATACATCTGCCGAGCGTATTGCCTTTTGCAGCTCAGCGGTTTGAAGTGTTGAGGTAAACAACCCTTGCCCTACTTCCGACTTCAGCCTTCGGAGTTTGTAAACATTATTATCAAAAACCTTGACCGCAGCGCCCATACTAATAGCCATACGAGCAGCGTATTCGCCCACCGTTCCAGCTCCAACTATCACAACAACCGATGGCGCTATGCCGGTAAAACCACCTAACATTTGACCATTCCCAAAATCAGGATGAGAGAGGTATTCAGCAGCAATATGGATAGAAGCAGAACCGACAATTTCGCTTATTGACCTGACTACAGGCGAAGCATTTGTTTTATCTTTTATGAATTCAAAGGCCATAGCCGATATTTTCTTCTGCATCAATCCCTGAAAATAATTGCGGTTTTGAATCTTAAGATGCAGGGCGCTAATAAGAAACTGCTTACCTTTCATCAACATAAGCTCTCTTTCCGAAACCGGAGAGACTTTTAAAACAACATCAGCCTGCAAAATCTCTTGCACAGATTCGCAAACTCTAGCTCCAGCTTCTGAATATTCATGATCAGGAAAATGTGAAGCTACACCGGCATTTCGCTGAACAAGCACCTGATGACCTTGCTTTACAAGCGTTTTTACCGCGTCTGGTATCAATACGATCCTGTTTTCCTGAAATGAGGATTCCATAGGTAGGCCTATAATCAGTTGAGCCCTTGATTTAGCAATTTCAAGCATCTCCTCTTGTACCAAAAGCTTTTCCCGTATTGTTGCATTCATTTATAAAGTCATTTATTATTCTATCCTATTGTTTTCCAAATTCGTATCAAAAGTAAACTCTTTTTATTTAATAATGAAAAAAAATAGACCAAACCTTTTTATAACTATATCAAAATTACGGCTCTGACAAAAAAAATCAATTGCTGACCTTCAAAAACTAAAAAGCCTGATTTGGTCGTCTTCATTAGTGGATATCCTAACTTTTACAGCATCTTCGGGCAGCAAGGATTCAATAAGCTCAGGCCATTCCAAAAAGCAAAATGCACCGCTAAAGAAATAATCCTCATAACCAAGATCAAAAGCCTCTTCAATCTTTTTAATCCGATAAAAATCAAAATGATAGACCGATTGATTATTTAGGGTATGATATTCATTTATAATGGAAAAGGTAGGGCTAACAACGTTATCAAAAACATCTAAATGCCGGCATACATTTTTCACAAAGGTTGTTTTACCGGCTCCCATTTCACCATATAAAGCAAAAATGCGGGATTCAGGATATTTTCCCAGCAATTTAGCAGCTACATCAAAAAGTTCAGCCTCCGATTTTACAATCAATTTGGTCGTCATATTCAAAAGAATTATAATTTAGAAGCACATCCCTAAATCACTTTAAAACAAAGTCGCAACAGCGAGTTTAAATTTCAAGAAATCTTTTTACCCAAGGACTTTGGCATTTATCGCTTACAATTTAATTACTATTTGACCTTCAGCTTGATATATGGAACTAAAACCTCCTCCATAGATATCCCGCCATGCTGAAAGGTGTTTTTATAATAGTTTACGTAGTAGTTGTAATTATTCGGGTAGGCAAAGAAATCGTAATTTTTGCAGAAGATAAATGAGGAGCTTACATTTAGCTTTGGCAAGTAAATATCTGACGGATTTCGCACTTCAAACACCTCTTTTTTATTGTAGTTTAAACTCTTCCCAGTTTTATATCGCAGGTTGGTGTTAGTGTTCCTATCTCCGATTACCTTAACCGGATTCTGTACCCTTATTGACCCATGATCAGTTGTGATAACGAGGTTTAGTCGTTTTGATGCAATAAACCTTATGATATCAATCAATGGTGAATGTTCGAACCATGAGATAGTGAGCGACCTATATGCAGGCTCATCATCAGCAAGTTCGCGAATGATCTCCATCTCGGTTCGTGCATGCGAGAGCATATCCACAAAATTATAAACAATCATATTAAGGTTGTTTTGCAATAAATTAGATATGGTATCAGCTAATTTTTTTCCGGCCTGAAGATTGAGTATCTTATGGTACGAAAACTTAATATCTTTACCATAACGCTTGAGCTGTTCAGCAAATAGTTGTTCTTCAAACTGGTTTTTTGTACCCTCTTCATCTTCATTTATCCAATAATTCGGATATTTTTTTTCTATCTCGGTTGGCAATAGTCCGGCAAACAATGCATTACGTGCATACTGTGTTGTTGTAGGAAGAATGCTGTAATATATATCCTCGCTTTCGATCCGGTAATATTGCTCGATAATAGGTTGCAACACCTTCCACTGATCATAACGAAGGTTGTCAATCAGTAAGAAAAAGGTATTCGTTGTAGAATCAAGCGTTGGGAACAGCTTCTCTTTTATCACTGTATGCGAGAGTACAGGCTTATCAGGTTCACTGCTTGTAAGCCAGTCCTGATAATTGTTGGCTATGAAACGGCTAAATATCTGATTGGCCTCCTCCTTTTGCATCTTTAAAACCTCTATGATTCCTTCATCAGAAGATTGTTGAAGCTCTAACTCCCAACGTACAAGCTTTTTATAGATTTCAGTCCATTGATTATGATCTAAATCTTTGGAGATTTCCATGCCAATATCGCGAAACTCCTGTTGATAGGCAAAAGTCTTTTTTTCGCTAACTATTTTTTTATTTTCGAGGTTCTTTTTCAGGCTTAGCAATATCTGATTAGGCTTGACTGGTTTAATCAAATAATCAGATATTCGCCCACCGATAGCATCTTCCATTATTGTCTCCTCCTCGCTTTTGGTAATCATCACTACCGGCAAATTAGGCTGTAAGACTTTTATTTTGGAAAGCGTTTCGATGCCGGACAATCCTGGCATGTTTTCGTCAAGAAACACAATGTCAAAAGGTTCTTCTTTCAGTATATCCAACGCTTCATCTCCGTTATTGGATGTAACAACGTGATATCCCTTTTGCTCAAGAAAAATGATGTGTGGTTTTAGCAATTCAATCTCATCATCAGCCCACAAAATTTTGATTTTCTCCATAAAATAAGTTCGAATTAGTTTTTAAATTAAATTTGCACGGTTTATTATCTTTATAACAAGCTTTTACAAATTATTATTTTGACTTTCCAACATTTTTGTTGGGATCAAACCGTAAATTACATATCTGGCGCAATATGCAAGAGACATTTGGAAGAAAGAAAAAAATCCTCAACGATCCCGTTTACGGTTTTATTAACATTAACGACGAATTAATTTTCGACATTATTGAACACCCTTGGTTTCAGCGGTTGCGAAGGATCAAACAACTTGGGCTGACGCATTTAGTGTACCCTGGAGCGTTACATACACGGTTTCATCATTCTATCGGCGCTATGCATCTGATGCAGAAAGCGCTTGAAATCCTTTCATCCAAAGGACACATGTTTTCAAAAGATGAACGACTTGCTACCCTGATCGCCATCTTGTTACACGATATAGGCCATGGACCATACTCACATTCTTTAGAAAAAAAGATTGTAGAAGAACTCTCACATGAAGAGTTGACGCTTCTTTTTTTGGAACGTCTTAAAAGACAATTTGGAGAAATATTCGATTTAGCTATTAAAATATTTTCCGGAGATTGTTCCAAATCGTTTCTTCATCAGCTTGTTTCAAGCCAACTTGATACCGACCGATTGGATTTTCTTAAACGCGATAGTTATTTTACCGGAGTAGCCGAAGGAGTTATTAACTCCGACCGTATCATAACTATGATGGAGGTTGTAAGTAACAATCTGGTGATAGAAGCGAAAGGGATATATTCCATAGAGAACTTCATTGTTGCCAGAAGGTTGATGTATTGGCAGGTTTACCTTCATAAAACAGTTCTTTCGGCCGAGCAGATGTTGCTTCAGGTTATCCGTAGAGCGAAGTTTCTTTTTGCCGATGGCAACGATCTGTTCGGAACTGCCACACTTAAGCTTTTTATGAAAAATAGATTTACTAAGAATGACTTTTTAAATAACCCCCTCCTTTTAAACAGTTTCGGAACACTTGACGACTTTGATGTATTCACAGCCATCAAGGAATGGGCTAAATGCGATGATCATGTGCTTTCGTTACTTTGCCAGAGCCTTGTTAAAAGAAATCTTTTCAGAACAGAGATTAAAAATAAACCTATCACCGAAGAGGAGATTGAATTTAGAAAAGAAAGCGTCATCAGTTATTATGATCTATCCCCTGATGAAGTCAATTATTTTGTTTTATCGGGAAGCGCCCAGAATAGCGCTTACGACCATACTCATGAGGGTATAAATATTTTATTCAAAGATGGCCAATTACTCGACATAGCCGAAGTATCAGACCAGCTTACCGCAGAGGTATTATCAAAAACGGTAAAAAAATATTTTATTTGCTATCCAAAAGCTCCGTTTGATACCAATTAACTTTTTTACTAATCGCTAATTTCAAACACAATGACATTTACTGCAACAGACATAGCTAAGCTACTTAATGGAATAATAGAGGGTGATAAAAACGCCATAGTAAACGGACTTTCTAAAATTGAAGAGGGCACGCCCGGCACACTCTCCTTTTTGGCAAATCCCAAATACACCTCTTATATTTACCAATCGAAAGCCAGCATAGTGATTGTGTCAAAAAGTTTTGTTGCCGAACGAACAATTACGCCAACGCTTATCAGAGTAGATGATCCTTACTCTGCCTTTGCCTCCCTGTTGGAGATGTACAATCAGATTAAGCTGAACAAATCCGGCATTTCGGAATTGGCCTTTATAAGCCCATCAGCCAGAATAGGTAAGGAGGTCTATATTGGCGCCTTTGCATATATCGGCGACAACACCTGTGTAGGAGATAAAACAAAGATTTATCCGCAATGTTATGTTGGTGATAATACAAGTATTGGCTCAAAAACTACCCTTTTTTCGGGCGTAAAAGTATATTCGGATAATGTTATCGGGAACGACTGCGTGATCCATGCCGGCGCTATCATTGGCGCTGATGGATTTGGATTTGCACCTCAAAGCGATGACAATTACAAAAAAATAGCTCAAATAGGTAATGTTATTATCGAAGACAATGTTGAAATAGGCGCTAACACCACTATTGATAGAGCGACTTTAGGCTCTACCATAATACGTAAAGGTGTCAAATTAGATAATCTTATTCAGATAGCACATAACGTAGAAATTGGCGAAAACACTGTGATAGCAGCACAATCAGGAGTTGCCGGGTCAGGTAAGGTCGGTCGTAATTGTATGATAGCAGCACAAGTAGGTATCGTTGGACATCTTTCGGTGGGGAATAATGTTAAAATAGCAGGCCAGTCGGGGATAAGTACCAGTTTGCCAGACGAATCTATAGTAATGGGATCACCTGCATTTGACGCTGGAAAATATAAGAAAGCCTACGTCCATTTCAGGAATCTGCAAAAACTCGTTGATAAGGTGGATGAGTTGGAAAAAAAGATCAAGGAAATGGAAAGCAAATAGGTTAGCGGCAAATCATTATCAACATAAACATTTTCGCTTTTTTTATTTGTAGCCTTCAACATCCAGCAGGGCATAGCATCCCTTTATAATGCTCTTACTACTTTTGAAAACAATATGAAATATGTTTATTTTTGCAGCCAATTAAAAATTATTCATTGCCAATAATGAAGCAAAGAACGCTAAAAAAACCTGCGATAATTTCAGGATCGGGTTTACACACTGGCGAGGTCGTTACCCTGACCTTTGAACCTGCTCCTGAAAATCATGGAATTGTTTTCAAAAGAATTGACCTGGAAGGGGAGCCTGAGATTGAAGCATTAACTGATTTCGTTACCGATACTAACCGAGGCACTTGTTTAGAAAAGAAAGGGGTAAAAATTTATACTGTAGAGCATGTAATGGCTGCCCTTGCGGGAATGCAAATTGATAACTGCCTTGTAAAAATCAATGGGCCGGAAACACCAATTACCGACGGAAGCTCCAAATATTTTACCGAAGCATTGATAAATGCAGGCTATATTGAGCAAGATTCCGAAAAGGACTATTTCGAAATTAATGAGGTGATCACATTTAATGACCCTTCAACTAAAAGCGAGTTTATTGCCATTCCCTACGACCATTTCAAGGTAACCACTATGATTGACTTTGAAACACGGGTATTAGGTACGCAAAACGCCGTAATGGAAAACATCGAAGACTTTCCGGTAGAGATAGCCCCATGTCGTACATTTGCATTTTTGCACGAGCTTGAATTTTTGCTTAAAAACAATTTAATCAAAGGTGGAGACCTAAGCAATGCCATAATTTTCGTCAATAAAGCCATCACTCAACAGGAGTTGGATCGTCTTGCAAAGCTTTTCAACAAACCAAGTGTAGAGGTCAAATCAGAGGGTATCTTAAACAATCTTGATCTTTACTTTCCAAACGAACCGGCTCGTCACAAACTTTTAGATGTTGTGGGAGACCTTAGCTTAGTAGGCAAACCTATCAAAGGGCATATCATCTCCAGCAGGCCTGGACATAAGGCAAACACTAAATTTGCCAAGGAGCTTCGCAAACAGATGTTGTACCAGAAATCAAAAGAGGCAATTCCAAAATATAATCCTAATCAGCCAGCACTTTTTGAAATCAGAGACATCATGCGTTTCCTACCGCACCGGCCGCCATTCTTATTGGTTGATAAGATACTCGAGATGAGTAATACACACGTCATTGGTTTAAAAAATGTTACCATGAACGAAAGTTTTTTTGTTGGCCATTTTCCTGACGAGCCTGTCATGCCGGGAGTGCTTCAAATAGAAGCTATGGCACAGACCGGCGGTATTTTGGTTTTAAATACAGTGCCTGACCCGGAAAACTATCTCACTTTTTTTCTAAAAATAGATGAGGTTAAATTTCGCAACAAAGTTGTTCCAGGCGATACTATAATTTTCAGTTTAAACTTAATTGCACCAATCCGCCGAGGGCTTTGCCACATGAAAGGAGTAGCCTATGTAGGAGATAAAGTAGTTATGGAGGGTGTAATGCTTGCTCAAATAAGTAAAAAATAACTCAAAATGAATCAACCGTTAGCTTATGTTCATCCACAGGCAAAAATTGCCAAAAACGTGGTAATAGAACCTTTCGTGAACATTGAAAAGAATGTTGAAATTGATGAAGGCACATGGATTGGTAGCAATGTAACTATTATGGATGGCGCCCGTATTGGAAAAAACTGCAGGATATTTCCTGGAGCAGTAATCTCGGCAATACCTCAGGATTTGAAATTTGCTGGTGAAGATACAGTCGTAAAGATTGGCGACAACACCACTATCCGGGAATTTGTAACCATAAACCGCGGCACAAAGGCCAACAATGAAACGGTTATAGGTAATAATTGCCTGTTGATGGCCTATGTTCATATCGCACACGACTGTGTGATAAGAGATAATGTAATCCTTGCCAATGCTGCTACACTTGCCGGACATATCGTTATTGACGATTGGGCAATTGTTGGCGGAATGGCTGCTGTGCACCAGTTTGTTCAAATCGGGGCTCACTCTTTTATTTCCGGCGGAGCCCTTGTACGCAAAGATGTACCACCATTCACCAAAGCTGCCAGAGAGCCACTCTCCTACGTCGGTGTAAACTCCATCGGGTTGCGCAGACGAGGATTTTCCAATGAAAGGATAAATGCTATTCAAGAGGTGTATAGGATTTTATACATCCGCGGATATAATACCTCTCAAGCTGTAAGTATTATCGAAGCCGACTTCCCCGCCTCTGCCGACCGCGATGAAATACTTGCATTTATCAGCCGATCAACCAGAGGATTGATGAAGGGATACGGCAAAATTGACCGCCGGATTTTATAATTTGGAAAGGAATAACTATCCAACACCTTTCTGTTCCAAATTTTGATATATTTTTGCAAAAAAATATTTAGATAATCAAATTGAAGATATTTTATGGCAACAACCGCAGATTTTAAAAACGGATTAGTGATCATTCATAACGATGATCTTTATTCCATTGTTGAATTTCAACATGTAAAGCCAGGCAAGGGCGCTGCTTTTGTTAGGACAAAACTGCGCAACATAAAAACTGGAAAAGTACTCCCCCACACCTTTAATGCCGGTGTAAAGATTGATATTCAACGCGTTGAACGTAGGCCCTATCAATTCCTTTATAAAGATGGCTCTGGATATCATTTTATGAATCTACAAACCTTTGATCAGACATTTTTTGACGAAACACTTATCAATGCTCCGCAATTTCTGAAAGAAGGGCAAGAGGTTGAAATACTTTTCCATTCTGAAACCGAAACTCCACTCTCTTGTGAACTTCCGGCCTATGTAGAGTTGCAAATAACATATACGGAACCGGGTGAAAGAGGTAATACTGCCACAAGCGCCATGAAAGATGCTACCGTAGAAACCGGAGCTACTGTTCGTGTTCCTCTTTTTATAAATACAGATGAAATAATAAGAGTTGATACCCGTACAGGAGATTATTCGGAAAGGGTAAAATCCTGATAAATATAATGTGGAAGGACTATCAATACAGCAAGTAGTACTTCCTTTTTCCAAGAAAATTAAGAAAAATGCGGTTAAAAGAATCTATCTCGCTAAAAAAGATAGCTAAACAAGTAAACGGCAGATTTATCGGCGATGCGCATTTATTAATTTCGGGTATTAATGAAATCCACATGGTTTCGCCCGGCGACCTTACCTTTGTTGACCATCCGAAGTATTACGAAAAAGCGCTTAAAAGCAAAGCCACAGCAATACTTATAAATAATGAGATGGAGCCTCCGGCAGGAAAAGGACTAATCATTCATGACGATCCTTTTGCAGCATACGTCTCACTTGTTAAGCTTTACAGCCCATTCGAACCCTCTACATCGCAAATAAGTGCGACTGCAACTATCGGCGAGGGAACTATTATTCAACCAAATGTGTTTATTGGTAATAATGTAACCATTGGAAGTAACTGCCTCATCCATGCCGGGGTTTCTATCTACGACCACAGTATTATTGGTAACGACGTAATTATACATGCTAACAGCGTAATAGGCGCCGATGCCTATTATTTTCAGCGAAGGCCTCATGGATATCGAAAGCTTGAATCATGCGGCCGTGTAATAATAGGTGATAAAGTTGAAATAGGTGCGCTTTGTTCGATTGATCGTGGAGTATCGGGCGACACTATTATTGACGAAGGTACAAAAATGGATAATCACTGCCAGGTAGGGCACGACACTTATATAGGTAAAAACTGCCTTATTGGCGCTCATGCTGCCATTGCTGGCGTTACAACGATAGAGGATGACGTAATTTTATGGGGAAGGGTTTCTATCAACAAGGACATTTTTATTGGAAAAGGGGCAATAATACTTGCCACTTCGGCAGTTGACAAATCCATCGAAGGAAACGGCAAGGTCTATTTTGGCACCCCTGTTGAAGAGGCACGCAAAAAGTGGCGAGAGTTGGCTGCACTCAAACAGCTTCCGGATCTGTTGAAGACTCTTCAGAATCAGGAGCTAAAGAAGGGGGACTGACAGAGGGTATCACCTCCGCCGAAGCTACCTCTTTACAATGGTAAATATCGAGGGCAAGGATAATTGCAAACAATCCCCAAACAGGTACTGACGCCTTATCCGTATCTAAAAAATTGTTTAAAAAGCCATGAGTAAAGTATGTTACAAGCGATATAATTACAACCAAACTTATCATTCTTACTTCAGGATTATTCGATCTTTTCCTCACTTTTAAAGCAGTATAAACACCAATAATCACTACAAATGAGATTGTTAACAATCCCGGCAACCCCTGCTCGGCAAGAGGGCCAATATATTCGCTGTGAGCGTTACCCATATCTCCGAGATTCGTACTGATAATCGTCTTCTCTTTACTGCGTTGAAAAGGGGCATAAAGAAACTGATAGGTACCTGGTCCCCACCCCATCCATGGACGATCTTGAAACATTCTGATACCGGCCTGCCAGCGATTGATACGTTCCAGGTTGGAGGCATCAGAACTGATATTGTAAATGGATTGCACATGCTCAATAAAGTCAGTGGAGGAATCCTGACGATTACGCTCTAACACCTCCACAATCTTATGTTGAAAACTAAAGAAAAGTGTTAGTAGAATAAAGAAAAAACCAAAAATGTATTTAAACTTAATTTTTAGCAAAATGATAATATAAACCAAAATGCCTACGGCAACACTAATCCATGCTGCACGGCTAAAAGAAAGAAACAAACCAAGTAGCAAAAACAACAGAGCGACAAATGAGGTCATTCGCACAGAAAAGGAGTGGCGTTTAGTAAATACAAACCCTACAACAAGAGGTATAAAAAGAGCCAAAATAGCGCCATAAGCAGTATGGTCGTTATAAAAAGGTCTCATCACCCAGTTACCGGCCTTTTCGGTAAAACCATAATGCATGTGTCTTATGGTTGTATAAAC